>JAURXC010000211.1 GCA_030654645.1 Deltaproteobacteria bacterium
CAGCAGTTCCCTTGATGGGAGCAGGACCAGCTCTTCCACCGCTTGCAGGGAGCGCTGCGTCAGCGGGTCGAAGGCGCGGATGGTTTCGGCGGTGTCTCCGAAGAACTCGATCCTGACCGGGGTCGGCATGTTGGGTGGAAAAATATCCAGAATGCCGCCCCGCACAGCAAAGGTACCGCGATCCTCGACCAGCGGCACATTGGCGTAACCCATCCTGACAAGTTTTGCCAGCAGCTCGTCCCGTTCGAATTCTTCACCGGTCACCAGATAGCAGGATGAGTCGTTCAGGGTCGCAGCGGGCAGAACCCGTTGCAGTGCTGCCGCAACCGGCATTATCGTTACCCTGGCAAGGCCGTTTTGCAGCCGGAACAGCGTGTCCAACCTGGCGCCGGAAATGTCGGGGTGTGGCGATGACGCCGAGAAAGGGGCTGCGTCCCAGGCCGGAAAAAGGAGCGGTTGGGATTCTCCGCCTGAAAAGAATGCCAGCTCCCGGCAGAATTCTTCCGCTGCCTCCTGACTGGCGGTTATTACCAGCGCACGGTTGAGGCCGGCACGCAGCAATTCCGCAACTGTCAGAGCCGGTGACGAACCTTTCAGGCCGGGCAGGGCGATGCGTTGTTCGCCGCGCCTGATCGCGGCGATAACGTCGATTATTTGGGGGATAAGGGGAGTCATGGGGGTCTTTGTCAGCATCAATTACGCAGATCGGTTGCAGTGTTGTTAATGATAAAACTCAAGGACAGGAGCAATCGCATCAATGTTTCCGCAGACCGGCCTTGAGCTTGGGTTTGCCGTCTTCGATAACTACCCTGAACGTAAAATTTTCCGTACCCAGTTTGGCCGCAAGCAGCGGCCTCTGCTTTTCAATGGTTGCAGCAACCAGTTCACGGGTTATCTTGTCTGCCGGCAGGTTGCAGGCCTTTCTGGCTTCACGGAACTCATGGACGATACGGTCCAGATCTATCAGGGCGTTGGTGGGGCCCTGTTCCGAAGCGTTTTTTTCCGGTTTGCTTCTCTGTCGCAAATGGAGGTCGCTGATGAAACGGTCACGTGAATACCGCCCCTCTTCCATTAACTTGAGAATCCTGTTCCAATGTTCACGATAGGTGTTGAGGCGGGCGACCAGCATGTTGAAGCGATGCTTATGCATGGTATTGTTGATAGGCACGCCGGTATAGCGGCGAACCAACTTTTCGACTTCGGAAAGCAACGGCAGCGGTTCACGTTTTTCAAGGCCGATGAAGTACTGTTCATACTTTAAAATAAGTTCACCCAGCTGCTGGTCAAGTTTTGCAATGTCATCGGCAATTGCCATGTGGAAACCTTTTCAGGTGGTGCGTCAAAAACAGCAGTCTACTATATCGGAACGGTCAAATAAGTAAAGATTAAAGATGTCATTCATATCTGTCCAGATTTAGCGCTAATAACTTGACGCTAAACGCTTTATCAAATAATATGCGACACTTGCAAAGGCAGCCAGCCCCGGTAGCGTGATGGCGCTGGACCCGTTAAAATTATTTTAATATGGAGCCGCATTTTATGAAACCATGTGCCGCCGTTGTACTTGCCGCCGGGAAGGGCACCCGCATGAAGTCAGGTGTTATCAAGGTACTGCATCCGGTTGCGGGTTTGCCGATGCTTTCCTGGCCGGTTTCGGCTGCCCGCGAAGCCGGGGCCACACCGATTGTGCTGGTGATCGGACATCAGGCAAATGCGGTTCAGGGGGTGTTTCGCGGGGATGGAGGCATCCTTTGCGCCATGCAGGAACAACAGCTCGGCACCGGGCACGCGGTGGCCTGCGCCCTGGATGCGCTGTCGGGTTTCAGGGGGACAGTGCTGATCCTGTGCGGAGATACCCCGCTGCTGCGTCCGGAGACGTTGAGTGATCTGCTGAAATTCCATGCTGACCATGCGGCCGTGGTCACGGTGCTGACGGCGGTAATGGACGATCCCCACGGTTATGGGCGGCTGGTTCGTGACGAAGACGGCAGGGTGACGCGCATCGTCGAACAGAAGGACGCTGACCCGGAAGAACAGGATATTCGTGAAATCAACAGCGGCATCTACTGCATGGAATCAGATTTCCTGTTCGAGAATATCCGCTCCATCGGCAACAATAATGCACAACAGGAATACTATCTGACCGATCTGGTGGCGATTGCCGTCCGCAAGGGGTTGACATGCCTGGCGATGCCGACCGCTGACGCCGACGAAATCATGGGTATCAACGACCGCGTCCAGTTGGCCGAGGCGGCTCGCATACTGCGGCGGCGAATAAATCGTGAACTGATGCTCTCCGGAGTGACGCTGGTTGATCCGGAACAGACCTATATCGACCAGGGAGTCAGTATCGGCGCTGATTCAGTGGTTCATCCGAACTGCCATATCGGTGGTGAAACCGTGATAGGTTGCGGCTGCGAAATTGAACAGGGGGTCAGCATCACCGGTTGCAGTATCGGTGACGGTTGCCATATCAAGGCCGGTTCCGTGCTGGAAGGGTCGGATTTACGTGAAGATGTCGCGGTCGGCCCGATGGCGCATCTGCGTCCGGGTACGGTGCTGCACAACCACGTCAAGATCGGAAATTTCGTCGAAACCAAAAAAACGGTGATGGGCGAGGGATCCAAGGCTTCTCACCTGACCTATCTGGGAGATGCCGAGATCGGTCGTGATGTCAATATCGGCTGTGGAACAATCACCTGCAACTATGACGGTGTCAACAAGCACCGCACGGTAATCGGGGACGGAGTTTTCATCGGCAGCGATGTGCAGCTGGTGGCGCCGGTCACGGTTGGACGCAATTCATTGGTGGCGGCCGGCACAACAGTAACAATCGATGTGGAGCCGGATTCACTGGCGATTGCCCGTGTCCCACAGGTCAACAAGGTCGGCTGGCGCTTGAAGAAGAAATAGCCGTCGAATGAATGCAGTCGGGAAGATTACCATGCCAGACATGCCTCTGGATACAACCACAACTGAAACCATCTTGATCATCGAAGATGATGCCGGCTTTGCCGAGCTGATGTCCGCAAGCCTTGCGGAAGCGGGGCATGGCTGCCACTGTTTTACCCGTGGAGACACCGCTTTCGGCTGGCTGGCATCGAATTCGGTCTCGTTGATCATCCTTGATTACTCGCTTCCGGATATGACCGGGGCCGCATTTGTGGACCGGATGCGTAAAATCGGTCTGTCGATTCCCTTTGTGATGGTCACCGGTCGTGACGATGCCCTGCTGGCGGTCGAGATGATGAAAACCGGCGCCTGTGATTTCTTGATCAAGGACACCACCTTTCTGGACAGGTTGCCGGCGGTGATTTCGCGCGCCCTGCACGAGGTGGGAACCCGCAGGAAACTGGAAAAAGCCGAGATATGCCTGCGGCTCAGCGAGGCCCGACTGGCCCGGGCTCAAAAAATTGCGCGCATGGGCAGTTGGGAGTGGAATATTGTCAGCGGCGAAATCTACTGGTCGGACGAGTTGTACAATATCTTCGGACTGAAGCCGGGAGAACCACGTGAAATCAGTATGGAGTGGATTTACTCCGTCGTTAGTCCGCTGGACCTGCCGGCATTCAAAAAGGCGATGCTCAACTCGGTAAAAACCGGCCAACCCCTCAACATCAACTACCGCATTATCAGCAAGGACTACGGCGAGATTGTAGTCAGCAGCCAGGGAGAGGTCGAGTGCGACGAGTCCGGCCGCGCCTGCCTGCTATCCGGAACCACGCTTGATATAACCGCCCGTATCCGCGCCGAGAGTGAAATCCAGCAGTTGATCAATTACGATACCCTGACCGGGCTTCCCAACCGCAGTCTGTTACACGATCGTCTTCATCTGGCAATCGCCCAGGCGGCCCGTGAAAAACACCTGCTGGGGGTTCTGATCCTGGATCTGGACCGTTTCAAGGGGATCAACGATGCCCTGGGACACCGTGCCGGCGACAAGCTGCTCAAGTTGGTTGCCAACCGTCTTGGTGCCTGTGTCCGCGAGACCGATACTTTGGCGCGGCTGGGGGGGGACGAGTTCGTCGCCATTCTGGTAGGGGTTTCACATGCGGAGGGGATTACCAAAGTCGCCAAAAAAATTCTGACGATCGTTTCGGAACCGGTCTATATCGAGGGGCATGAGATCTACTCCACCTGCAGCATCGGTATCGCGGTCTATCCCATGGATGGTGAGGACAGCCATACCCTGTTGAAACATGCCGACCTGGCCATGTACCAGGCCAAGGAGCAGGACCGCAACAACTTCCAGTTTTTTTCGCGCGACATGAATATCAAGGTGCTGGAGCGGATGATGCTGGAAAACTCGATGCGCAAGGCTCTGGAGCGTGAAGAGTTTTTTCTGGTCTACCAGCCGCAGGTGGACAGCCGCAGCGGCAGGATTACCGGAATGGAGGCGCTGCTGCGCTGGCAGCATCCTGATCTGGGTCTGCTGTCGCCGGACAAGTTCATCTATCTGGCGGAGGAGAATAATTTTATCATTCCCCTGGGAGAGTGGGTGCTGCGCACCGCTTGCCGCCAGAACAAGGCCTGGCAGAACCAGGGGCTGCCGTCCGTTCGGGTCGCGGTGAATCTCTCCGCAAAACAGTTCGGGCAGTACCATCTTGACCAAGTCATAGCCTCAACGCTGATGGAAACTGGCCTGGAGCCGGAATACCTGGAACTGGAGATCACTGAAAGCACGATCATGAAGGATGCGGAACAAAACACGGTGATCCTGCAAAAACTCAAGGACATGGGCGTCTCCCTGGCTATTGACGACTTTGGGACCGGCTATTCGTCGCTCTCCTACCTCAAGCATTTTCCGATCAGCCGCTTGAAGATCGACCGTTCATTTGTCAGGGACATCACCACCAACACCGATGACGCCGCCATTGCCGAGATAATCATCGACATCGCCCGCTCGCTCAAGCTGAATGTAATTGCCGAAGGGGTCGAGACCCGCGCCCAGATGCAGTTCCTTTCGTTCAACAACTGTGTCGAGATGCAGGGTTACCTCTTCAGCCGCCCGGTCCGTGCCGAAGAATTCGCCAAGCAGCTCAAAAACGGGTTGAAATACTGACGGCGGATCTTGGTGGCCTTCTGGTTTACCTTTTACCTCTTGCCGTATTATGATCACTGCCAAGACTGAAACGAGCCCATGCCCGCTTTTCTCCTGATAAACCCGCTCTCCGGCTCCTATTCACCATCACTGCACAAGCGGTTGCTGACAAAACTTGAGTCCGCGGGTATTACTCCGGAGGTGATGACTGTTACCGGACCGGAAGACGCCCGGCAGGTTTGCGCGCTGATCGAGGACTCTGTTGAAAACCCGCTGGTGCTTGTTGCCGGGGGGGACGGAACCATAAATGCCGTCATCAATGCGCTTGCGCCGGGGCGCAGCACTCTCGGGATACTTCCGGTGGGAACGGCAAACGTGCTGGCCCACGAACTGGGAATTGGCAGCGTGGAGGCTGCCATTGAGTGCATCGCCGCCGGCAAGAGCCGGCCGCTGGCGGTGGGTCTGCTGGAAAATGACGCCGGGCTCAGCCGGCGCTTTGTGTTGATGGCCGGTATCGGGCTGGACGGCGGAATTGTCCAAGGAGTGCGTCCCCTGGAAAAGCGTTTCCTGAAAAAGGGCGCCTATCTGCTCTCGGCCCTGCGTATCCTGTTGAAATGGCCGCGCGGCAGGTTTCTAGTTGTCGCGGATGGGTGGCGGCTTGAGTGCCACTCGGTGATAATTTGCAATGGCGCCCGCTACGGCGGTGATTTGAAACTAGTCCCCGAAGCAGATATTTCCGAGCCTTTGCTGGATCTTTTCTGCATTACCTCCGAAAACCGCCGTTCCTATCTTGGAGTCATCGTCTCGGTATTATCGGGCCGCTCCGGTGAAAGAAATGACGTGAAGCGGCTGCGAGCCTCGCGGATAACTGTCGGTGGTGACAGGCCGATTCAGCTGGACGGTGACGGCTACGGCCGAGCGCCGGTAAAAATCGGAGTGCTGGCAAATTTCGCCGGAATTCTTACCCCCTGAAGCCCACCTCGCGGAACCCTGTTCAAGTCCTTTCTGACTTTTCAACACATTATGCATCTAAATGCGCCGACTGGATCTGAATCTGTATTGTTGACATTATTTTGAACTAATGTTATGAACGTTTTATTGAGATAGTCCAATTATATTTCGGTGTAACTAAATTGCGTCCCGTGTGACTGTCCTTGCCGCTACCAGCGGGTAAGACGTCTGATCAGAATTAACCGCCGTTGTCCACCTGGCGGTCCTGCCGGGTTTTTCAAGAAAAGAAGCCCCAGTATCCATTCCTCCGATTGTTTTGGAATCTTTTCGGGTTTCTGCGTCATCACATCGCTTCCATATTCGCCTTGCAGCGCGTTAAGAAAATAGCCTGCATTTCGAGTGGACATAACATGGCAAATTTAACAGGAGGTTGAACATATGAAACTTCAAGGCAGATGTTTGGTAATACTGCGGGTGTTGTGTATGTCGGTAATAATCGCGCTGGTTGGCGCCGGTTGCCTGTTCGCGATGGAAAAAGGAGCTGGAAAATCCACCGCGAAACCTGATCCGCAATCTGCGGATCTTTATTCCTCCGAACCGGCGCAACTGACCCCGGTGCAGTGCGGCCAGTGCCACAGCTCGCTTTATGCAGATATCAAGGCCGCCGGAGGGCGTCATAAGTTTGAGTGTCAAAAATGCCACAAGAGTTTTCATGCCTATAGCCCGGTGAAAAACAACTGGCCGGAACTGATGCCCAAATGCCGGGATTGCCATCTCTTGCCGCACGGTGAAAAGATTACCGATTGTTCCTCCTGCCACAATAATCCCCATGCCGCGACCAGAATCCCGATGTCAACCACCCTGGTAAAATCATGCGCGGCCTGCCACGGCGGTCCTTTTGATCAGCTGCAGAAATTCCCCAGCAAGCATACCAAGTTGACATGCGACAATTGCCACACCTCGCATGCCTATGTTCCGGCATGTAGCGCCTGCCACAAAGCGCATTTTGTAGGGCAGGAGTTCAAAACCTGCAACAGCGAATGCCATCCCGTGCACCAACCGCGCAATATCAGCTATAAAAAAGATGCGGATGCACGCACCTGCGGCGCTTGTCACGGAAAAGTGTTTGCAACATGGAGCAAATCACCGAGCAAGCATTCCAAGGTCAATTGTGCCAGCTGCCACAGCAAGCATGGTTATAGTCCGGAATGCAGTGTCTGCCATGTGGGGCCGCACAGCAAGCAGCTGCATGAAAGATTCCCGAAATGTCTGACTTGTCACCAGAATCCGCACGATCTGCCGATCAAGCAGCACAGCAAGTAATGTTAAGCGGAGAAGTATCCACTTAAAAGGAGAAACCCTGTTCGTGCCTGGTTGCCGTCGTTATTTAATGATATTTATCTTCGGATTGCTGCTTCTTCCGCCGATGACGAGTCGGGCCGCTGATCTTCTGGTAACTTCCGAGACGATCTTGCGCGGCTTTGACCGTCAGGTGGAGAATGGCAAAAAACTCAGCGCCGTACCGGCGTATGAGTATCTGCAGATTGATTATCGCAATATCGGCGTTTCCGGCCTGTCCCTGCACGCCAACGGTTGGGGCAGGGGCAACCTGGG
>JAURXC010000222.1 GCA_030654645.1 Deltaproteobacteria bacterium
GAATCGGGCGCGGTACTGTTCCAGCACGAAGTGGAAGAGGGCGACATCTGGCGCGGTTGTCAGGCAAAAGACCTGCCGATTCGTGATTGGGTCAAGCTGGCTGTAAACAGGGCCAGGGCAACCGGAGCGCCCGCTATCTTCTGGCTGGACAAAAACCGGGCTCATGATGCCCAGATGATCGAAAAAGTGAACACATACCTTAAAGATCACGATACAACCGGTCTGGATATCCAGATCATGGCTCCTGTGCAGGCGATGCAGTTCGCCATGCAGCGTGCAAAAGACGGCAAAGACACAATTACCGTAACCGGCAACGCCCTCAGGGATTACCTGACCGACCTGTTCCCGATTCTTGAGCTGGGTACTAGTTCTAAGATGCTGTCGATCGTTCCGCTTCTGGCCGGTGGTGGCCTGTTTGAGACAGGCGCCGGCGGTTCGGCTCCCAAGCATGTTCAGCAATTCGTCAAGGAAGGCTACCTGAGATGGGATTCGTTGGGTGAGTTCCTGGCTCTGGCAGAATCACTGCGCCACCTGGCAACTACATTCAATAATGAAAAGGCCAAGCTTCTTGCCGATACCCTTGACCAAGCCAATGCCAAATTCCTCGATAACAACAGGAACCCGGCCCGTAAAGTTGGTCAGATTGACAACAGGGGCAGCCATTTCTATCTCGCCATGTACTGGGCCGAGGCGTTGGCCGAGCAGACCGTGGATAAGGATCTGCAGACACGCTTTGCCGGAGTAGCCAAGCAGCTTCAGGAAAATGAGGCCAAGATCAATGAAGAACTGATCGGTGCCCAGGGTAAACCGCAGGATATCGGTGGTTACTATCAGCCAGATCCGGTCAAAACGGAAAAGGCGATGCGGCCAAGTGCAACCTTGAATGCAATAATTGACGCTATTGTATAAATAAATCCATGATCAGGGTAGGCGGGAGAAATCCTCCTGCCCTGTTTCAGATTGATCCTTCATGACTACTCTGCTAATTAAGATTTAGCGGATTTAATATATCTGGTTTCAGCACGTTTTCTGATTTTACCTTGCCCGCAAGAGGGATTGATGTCTTATACGTATGTTACTGTCCCCGCTGGGGGTAAGATCGCCATGGGTTCCGATGGTAAGCTGAATGTGCCGGACAACCCGATCATACCCTACATCGAAGGTGACGGTACCGGTGTTGATATCTGGAAGGCTTCTGTAAGGGTTTTTGATGCTGCTGTCGAAAAGGCCTACGGCGGCAAAAAAAAAATCAGTTGGATGGAAGTCTACGCCGGTGAAAAACCGTTTAACTTGTTTCGTCAGGAAATGGGAGACAAGGCCTGGTTGCCTGATGAAACAGTTGCGGCTTTCAAGGAATTTCTGGTAGGTATCAAAGGTCCGCTTACGACCCCGATCGGCGGCGGCATTCGCTCTTTGAACGTTGCGCTTCGTCAATTGCTCGACTTGTATGTATGTCTTCGCCCCGTACGTTATTTTCAGGGCGTTCCATCACCGGTCAAGAAACCGGAAGATGTGGATATGGTCATTTTCCGTGAGAACTGTGAAGATATCTATGTCGGCATCGAGTGGATGAATGGCACACCTGATTGTGAACGGGTCAAGGAGTTCCTGATCAAGGATATGGGGGTCGTCAAAATCCGCTTTCCCGAATCTTCCTCCATCGGCATCAAGCCGATCTCCAGGGATGGTTCCGAACGCTTGATCCGGGCAGCAATCGAGTACGCCCTTAAACATAAACGCAAGTCCGTGACTATTGTCCACAAGGGCAATATCATGAAGTTCACGGAAGGTGCCTTCAAGGATTGGGGCTACGAACTGGCACGCAGGGAATTTCGCTCCCGTATAGTGTGCGAACGAGAAAGCTGGATAATCGACAATAAGGATCGTAACGAGAGCCTGACTGTCGAGGAAAATGCCCGGATGATCGATCCCGGTTACGATATGATGACCCCCAACCAAAGGGCTGATATCTGCCAGGAAGTTGAGGAAGCACTCAAGTTGATGCCGTCCCATGGTTACGGTCAATGGAAGAAGCTGCTGATGATCAGGGACACCATTGCCGATAT
>JAURXC010000225.1 GCA_030654645.1 Deltaproteobacteria bacterium
GCCAGGCTTCGTACCCTTCGGCACCCCGTTCGATCAACTCGGCGGCAATCGCCTTGGGAGTATTGATCCTGTCGGTCAGAACGCAGGCTTTTTCGGCGGCAATGATCTTGTCAATCGCCGGATGCATCCCACGCCCATGCACCGAAACAAAGATGCCGTCGTCCCACGGTTCCTTGATGCGCGCAAAGGCGTACTGCATGCTGGTGACGTTGGGGAAGATCTCGATCCGGTCTTTGGAGAGATTGCGGAGCAGAAAACGCGACACACCAAAAAAAGCCGGATCGCCCGAGGCGAGAACCACAACCCGCTGTTCGGTCTGCCTGAGGAACTCCATCAACTCTGACAGGTCGCCCAGCACCCGCTTCTCTCCGGCAAAATCAGGAAATATGTCCAGATGCCGTTGATGACCGATCAGCACATCGGCCTTGCCGATGATTTCCAGCGCCTTGGCGGTAAAGCCTTCCCAGCCCGTGATACCCGCCCCAACCAGATAAATCTTTTGCTGTGCCATGTGCAATACTCCGCTTGGAATGTCCTCGAACAACGCCGGCACTATATCACCCAAACAGCCAAAAATCACCAGATTACTTGTGGAGTATCATCAGCCATCACTGCATCCGCCGGCACGCGACACCTCTGGAAAATAACGGCGTCAAAATTCCGCAAAATGGCATACCAACGTCATTTAACGGCAGCCACCTCACAACAACAGGGAGAAGATCATAATATAACAACACGTATTTACTGAAGAATATCATATGTAACAGTCAGGCACAAAATATGCTTGCAACGTGATTACACAGATTACAGCGGGATAAACGATACTACTAAACCATCCGCGAGGATGGGACGGAAAGCCCAAGGGTCTCCCCGAGACAGCCGGGTCGCCGAAATATCTCAACGAGATGGCGACCCGTTTTTTTGTCGCCGTACGTTGCGCCAGCAGCGCAATGCCCACGAAGGGGGAGAGAATGATGGCCCGGCTACCTCGAACAAAAAGCAGCATCGCAGCACTCCTCATCCTCGTATTTGCCCTGATTTTGCCGGCAGCGCCGGCAAATGCCGAAGAAATACTGTTTCTCTACCGCGGCCCGGAATCGATTTCGGCCAGACCCGGCATCCCATCACTTCCCGCCCGCCGCAAGTTCCCGATCAGACTCGACGACAAGGGGGATCTCCTGATCCAGTGCGGCTGCGCGCGCTTTGTGGTCGCATACAACGATCCTCTCGACCAACTGAAACCCGTAGAGCAGCAACGCACGCCCCAGAGGCCGGAAAACGTGGCAATCAATGGCATCAGTGTTACGGCAAGCATTTCATTTTGAAACAGGCCGGAAAACGGCCAATTGACAAACAGAAGGGAGGGAGAGGGGATACGAATTAACGCATCCCCTCTCTCCATTTGGAATACGTGTTACAAAACCTGTCGGATCCTCTCCAGCAGAGCTTCGGCGGTAAATGGCTTCTGCAGATAACGGACCTCGTCCTCGAGCGTGCCGCCGCGCATGGCCGGGTTCATGGGATATCCGGAGATATAGACGACCTTGAGGGACGGCGCATGCAATACCAGCCGTTCGTACAGTTCAGGGCCGTTCATGCCGGGCATGACCACATCCGACACCAGCAAATCGACAGCATCGTTGTTTCCGGACACCAGTTCCAGAGCCCGGTGCGGGTCGGCAGTGGTAATTATCCTGTAACCGGCAGCCTCCAGCATTTCCCCGACCATTTCCCTGACCATGTCGTTATCCTCGACCAGCAGCACCGTTGCATCCCCTGAATGCTTGCCAGGCCCGGCCTCCGTGATTTGCGGCTTCATCGAGTCCGGCTGTTCGCAGCAGGGGAAATATATATTGAAGGTGGTGCCTTCTCCCACATGGCTCGTAACGGCGATATGGGCGCCATGCTGCTTGACGATGCCGTAGACCGTCGCCAGCCCGAGTCCGGTCCCATGGCCGATCGGCTTGGTGGTAAAAAACGGCTCGAAGATGTGGCTCACCACATCGGCGCTCATTCCGCAACCATTGTCCCGGAACGACAGCAATACATATTCCCCAGCCGCCATCCCGGGATGCATGCGCAGGGATTCACCGTCCATCGTCACGCGGCAGGTTTCGATGTTGATCCTGCCATGAACACCATTGAACGCATCCTGGGCATTGACGGTCAGATTGAGAATTATCTGCTCCATCTGCGATCTGTCGGCCTTGATGTATGCCCCTTCGGGATCCAGAATCATATCGATGCGGATACTTTCCCGAACCGTGCGCCTCAGAATGTCGTTGAAGGAGATTATCACCTCGTTCAGATCGACCGGCTCGGCCGAGACCGGCCGCTGACGGCCAAAGCTCAACAGCTGTCTGGTCAAATCCTTGGCCTTGTGAGCGGCGGCAATGATGCCTGAAAGCTTTGTCAACAGCGGGTCGGAATCGGGAATCGAGGCGACCGCCATCTCGGCATAGCCAAGGATGGGAGTCAGCAGATTATTGAAGTCATGGGCGATGCCGCCCGCCAGATGCCCGATCGCCTCCATCTTCTGCGACTGGCTCAAACGCATCTCCAGCTCGTCACGCTCGTCTTCGGCCTGCTTGCGGGCGGACACATCACTGAAAACGCCATGGGCAACCCGAACACCACCCTGCAGCGTGGTGGCATAGGCGAAATCATGCACCCAGATCCAATGTCCCTCTTTGTGCCTGATGCGGTATTGGACATCGTACATGTCATCACCGGCGAACAGCCCCTTGAACGCCTTCAAGACAGCTTGCAGATCGTCCTGGTGAACTCTTGCAAACCAGAGCGCCTCTCCCCCGGCATAGATCTCTTCGGGAGTGTACCCTTCAATTTTCTCCGAAACCCGGCTGATAAAATGGGTATTGCCATGTTCGTCAGACTGCCAGGTGACGACCGGAAGATTGTCAACCAGCATCCGGTAGCGCTCCTCGGCCATTTTGGAATCGGTGATATCCGACACGATATGGACCGCGCCAGTGATCGTGCCGTTACCATCCAGAATCGGATCTACCGAGACCTCAAACCAGCGACCGGAGATCATAAGCTGCATTGAAGCCCTCTGGCCACTGTCCAGCATCTTCTGGAACGGGCAGGTCGCCAGTGGATGGGCTCCATGATGCGCCACTTCACAACAGAGATGCCCGACGACACGATCCTGATCCTTGCCGAATATGGTTTCGGTGGCCTTGTTGCAACGCTGGATGCGACGACCCAGATCCATGACCCAGATTGCATCGGCCACGGAATCGAAGGTGGACTGCCAGGAAGCGGCAGCCTGGGAAATTTCCCGCTGCTGTTCCAGCTGACGGCGGTAAACAAGCTCGATGCGTTTGATCTGGCGCAGCAACAGCATTGTCAGCGCAATCAGAGCCATACAGGCAGCAGCGGCAATCAAACCCAGCGTATAGGTGCTTTTCCGCCAGGAGGCCGTCACCTCATCGGTGCCCATGTTGGCGTTGACAACCACCGGAAAGTTTTCAAGCGATTCGTAGGAGATTATGCGGCCGGACGATTCCAGCAGCGCCTTGCCGCTGGCGATGTGGAAGGTACCGCTGGCTGCCTTGGGGAGATAGGTTCTAATCAAATGGGACTTTTTGAAATCGGCCGAGAAATCCGATTCCTTGTATGGCTGCGACATCAGCATCATTCCGTCTTTGCGCAGAATGACTATGCGCCCTTTTTTACCCAGATCGAGCGAAGCGTAGAACTCCTGGAAATATTCCATCTCGAAAGACGCACCCACCACACCCTCGAATGAGCCGGAGGCGGAACGGACAGCCCGTGTCAAAAAGAAACGCCATTTGCCGTTAACCCTGCTTTTTACCGGGCGGGAAAGAAATGATGCGCCGTTTCCGGTTGCAGCGCGATGATGCTGGAAGAAGTCGCGATCGGCAACATTGATGCGCCTGTCACCAATATCGGTGTGTGCAAACATAACACCATCGCGATTGACCAGAAATATGGCGCTGATTTGCGGGACATAGCCGGAATGACGATTCAGGAAATCGCGCAGATGACCGCTGCTCTCCTTATTGATGTCGCCGTGCGTCCTGACATGATCAAGTGAATCCAGCAGGATTTTATCGGCTTCACTGAAGGAGCGGTCGGCATGCTCCTTGAGAGCCCGGGCATATCCGCGCGACTGCAGCTCCGCTGCACGAATCGTCAGGCGATACTCCACCACGCTCTTCCAGACTGAAAAGCCTACGATGAAGATTATCAGCACGGCCACCGAAGCGACGATGGCGCGTTTGAAAGCACGGTAATTTGTGAGTGGAGAGAGTTGTTCCATACCCATTCTCCGGACGAGCCCTGCGTGGAGATTAATTTACAGATATCCGGTTATATAGCATTGCGTGTGGGTTAAATCCAGCTATTTAAGTCCATTCAACTCGCCAAATGGCGAACATAAAATTAATGGCCGGGAGAACGATTCCCGGCCACTTGTATTTACATATGTGGCTGAATATTAAGCTTTGGCCGCCCGCTTGCGCCTGGTCGGATCAAGCTCTTTCTTGCGCAGCCGGATCGAAAGCGGCGTCACTTCCACCAGCTCGTCGTCATCGATGAATTCCAGCGCCTGTTCCAGCGTCAGGACACGCGGCGGGGTCAGCTTGATGGCGTCGTCGGTGCCGGAGGCGCGTACGTTGGTCAGTTTCTTGCCCTTGCATGGGTTGACGTCCAGGTCGTTGTCCTTGTTGTGCTGGCCGATAATCATGCCGCCGTAGACCTCGACTCCGGCCCCGATGAAGAGTGTCCCGCGCGGCTGGAGGGCATCCAGCGAATAGGCGGTGGTTTCGCCATGCTCCATCGCCATCAGCACGCCGTTCTTGCGGCCCGGGATTTCACCCTTGTAGGGGGCATACTCATGGAATGTGTGGGTCATTACCGCGGTGCCGCGCGTGTCGGTCAAAACTTCGCCGCGCAGCCCGATCAGGCCGCGGGCCGGAATTACGAACTCAAGGCGGACCATCTCGCCCATGGGAGCCATCGCGACCATCTCACCCTTGCGCGGGCCCATTTTCTCGATAATCGCGCCCTGGAACTCGGAGGCCACATCAACAACCAGGTACTCCATCGGCTCCATCTTGACGCCGTCCTTGATACGGACGATAACCTCCGGCTTGGAAACAGCCAGCTCGAAACCTTCGCGGCGCATGTTCTCGATCAGGATCGAAAGATGCAGCTCGCCCCGCCCGGAAACCTGGAACGTATCGGCGCTGTCCGTATCTTCGACCCGCAGGGAAACGTTGACACGCAGCTCTTTGGTCAGGCGTTCACGGATATTACGCGAGGTGACCCACTTGCCTTCACGACCGGCAAAAGGAGAGGTATTGACCATGAAGTTCATGGAGAGGGTCGGCTCGTCGATGCAGACATAGGGAACCGCGATGGGGTTCTCGGCCGAGGCCAGGGTCTCACCGATGCTGACTTCTTCAAATCCTGCCACGGTCACGATGTCACCGGTGCCGGCTTCTTCGATATCGACCTGCTTCAACCCTTCATAACCGAGCAGCTTGGAAATACGGCCCTTGGTGATGGATCCGTCAGCCTTGATCATGGCAACGGTTTCACCCGCCCGAACCTTGCCGTTGAAAATACGTCCGGTTGCCATACGGCCGATGTAATCGTTGTAATCGATGTTGGCTATCAACATCTGGAAAGGTGCATTGATGTCACCCTTGGGAGGGCGGACATTGGATTCGATCACCGCAAAGAGCGGTTCCAGGTTGGTAGATTCGATATTGATGTCCAGCTTGGCGTATCCCAACTTGGCGCTGGTGTAGACCACCGGAAAGTCCAGTTGATCGTCGGAGGCGTTAAGTTCACAAAACAGGTCGAAAACCATGTTCAAAACTTCGTCGGGCCGGCTGCCGGGGCGGTCGATCTTGTTGATGACGACGATCGGCTTCAGCCCCAGGTCGAGGGACTTTTTCAGCACGAAGCGGGTCTGGGGCATGGGGCCGTCCAGCGCGTCCACCAGCAGCAGCACCGAATCAACCATCTTCAATACACGTTCCACCTCGCCGCCGAAGTCGGCATGGCCGGGAGTGTCAACGATATTGATCTTGTAGGAGCCATGATGAATGGAAAGGTTTTTAGCCAGAATGGTGATGCCGCGTTCCTTTTCCAGGTCATTCGAGTCCATGACCCGCTCGGTAATAGCTTCGTTCTCCCGGTAAACTCCGGAGTGCTTCAGCATGGCATCAACCAGGGTAGTCTTTCCGTGGTCAACGTGGGCGATAATAGCAATATTTCTGATTCGTTCCTGCATCGGTAAAGCTCCTCAATTCCTGAAAATAAAACGACGGGCATTGCTGCCCGTCGAAGTATGTGACTATGTCAGGTTTTCGTTGTTATGGCAAGCATTTACTCACCAACCGGATAAAATATCCGCCACCCCTCCGTCAGATGCCTTCCCACCCCAGAATCCCGCCTCCCACGACGACCTCGGCCCGCAGTTGATCACCTTCCTTTACCTTGAGCAATTCGGCCACCGCCAACGTTACCACCAGCTTGCCATCGTAGGCATGATCACGGTCGTGCTGGATCACGCTGACCGGGATATGTTTGCCGGCTCCGGTGGCGCGGTTGGTTACCGTAAGCTTCCTGAATGGGCCTGTATTGAAAAAATTGCTGATCTCCAGCGCGGTGTTGCGATTGACGCTGGCGCTGTCGGTCATCGAATCCCAGAACGTGTTGGCCGTCTTCTTCATGATTTCGCAGGTCAGCAACACCCCCTTGGCATCGGTCACCGCCCGATAATCGGAATAAGCCGGAGTTGCCGACAAGGGACGATGTGCAACAACCGGTTGCGGCGACTGCAAGGCTGGCGCGGCCGGCCGGGAGGGTTGCTCCAACAGCTGTTCGAGGGTGAGTTTCTCTATTTTTTTGATGGCAATATTCAACGAGATGTACAGCAGCTGCACATTTATCGTCGGCTGGCAGAGCACGACCATGAACATTTTCGGCAACGATTTGATCAGAATCCGTCCCAGCTCGAAGCGGACGTCAAAAAGCTTGACCCCGCCGGTCGCTTCCTGCAGACCGACAGCGCCGTCATGCAACATTTCGGCGACTCCGCTGATCATGCCCTGATCAAAGAATGGCGGAAACGAATGCTCCAGCACATTGCCTCGCTCATCCGAAAGCATACCCCCCATAACACCCGGCACCGATATCAGTCCCTGCAAGATGTTCCGCATGTCAGCCCCCCGCTTTTTTTGCCAGTACCCGGCGAATGTCGGAATCAAGCGCGTTCACATTGCCGCTGCCATTGGCGGAAACGCAGAGGTAATGCCGCTTGGAATCAAACAGGAACAGGTGATGATCACCGCCATGCACGGTCACCGACTTCAATTCGCCAAAACCGGACTGTGAGCCGAGCTGCTCCGCAAAGTGCGCCAGAAACAGGCCGTTGGCTCCCAGGAATTCCGCCTGGTAAGAGTTATCACCTGCAATCGCGCCCTCCTTGGTCATGATCAGCGCCTGCTCGACATCCGGCAGAACCTTGAGACGGCTTTCGACATCACTCATACCCGCACCCTTTTCGACTTTCCCGCTCCCGGACGGCAGGGCCGGAACCGGAGCGACATTGGATTCGTCCAGACGCCGCAACGCCTCCAGCACCAGAAACCCCAACGACTGCTCAATGGTTCTGCTGGTAGTGGAGACCTTGGGCTCACTCCGGAAAGTTCCGACACCCCACCCCATGATCGAGTAGAAAGCCTCTTCGCCTATCAGCCCCTCCTGTTCGGCATGGACCACGTCCCCTTCACGGAAGAAGATAACCCCGTTTTTGCTGTGATGCTCAACCACCAGGCAGCCGGAATAGCGGTTGACACCCTTGATCTGGACAATATCGGCCAGCGACATGTCGCTGACGGACCCCACAAAACCGCTCTGTTCCGTCTTATGTGCGTGCTGTGACATGGAAACTCCGTTTCACCGCTTATCACTGATTTCAGAAACATCCAACACTGGCAAACAGAAGAGATTGGCACACTAAATCATAATTGGCGTGAATGCAAACATATTTTTATAACAAACCAACGCACAATGACATGATATCATTGTACAAAACATCTGCAACAATGACACACCAAAGATACTCCATTCAGTATTCGTATAACTATAAACCATTATTCTATCAAACAGAAAACCGCCTCCGGACAACGGAGACGGCGGATAAATAAAGCTGCTGTAACCGGATAAATCCGGTTACAGCACAGGCATTTCAATGATCACTATAACCCAGCACCACCAGCAGACAGCTGCCGTCAGCGATGACATTGACGCCGGCTTCGCGGCAGAGCGCCACCGCATCGGGATGCTCGGCGCCCGGCTGCATCCAGATATTCTGTATACCCTTGGCAATTGCCAGCGGAACCAGCTGCGCGGTCACGGCCGGCGGTGTGATCATCGAAATGCTCTTTACCTCCGCCGGCAGGTCTCCGATGGTTGCGACGCTGGCCACCCCCTCGATCTCGGTTTCATTGGGGTTGACCGGGACAGCCGTCCGGCCGTGCTGCAGATAGCAGCGCAGCACCTTGTTCCCGAACTTGTGGCGGTTGGTGGAAGCGCCCACAACGCCGAAGGCGGGTGACTCCAGGAATTTCTCCAGCTGCTGTTTAATTGTCATGATGGTCTCCTGTCATTGGTTTTAAATTTCTAAATGATCTACAGCCTGAACGGTATCCACAGCAGGCTCAGTGAAGCCCCTTCCTTATCCGAGCCGTAACCGAACAGTCCTTTTAACAGCCTGAAGTCGCTGCCGGATGTAGTCGAGCGGTACGAAACCAGCGGAGAAAGTTCCCAGGCCAGTTCCTGGCCGCGACGCTCCTGCCAGTACAGGTTCCATAAAAGCGAAACCGCATTATTGCCCTGTTCGTCCCACTGCGCGATAAACAGCCGCCAGAGCGGCGCCCAGTTGCGTTCCACCCCGTCATTCCAGATCAGCGATTCGGCCAGGGCCGGCATCGACAGCGAGCGCAGGCCGCTCTCGTCCCGTTTCCAGGCGTACAGCGGCCAGAAAGCCGAGCGGGCGCGATCCTTGCCGGTCTCAGGCCAGGCTTCTTCCGAGTGGTTGAATAGAAAATAGAGCAGGCTGGTCTTGTCCTGGGTAAAAACGGCCGACTTGATGGTTTCATGCCGGTAGATCGGCCACATGACCCAGTTGCTGGTGGAATCCTTGATCCTGGATTCGGCATAGAAGGGGATGAAACGTTCGATGCTGTAATCCTTGCCCTGGGCGGTCACCCACAGCGGCCAGAGTATGTCGCGCTCGATCACCTGCCCCTGCCCGTCCCGCACGACACCGCAGAACGGCCAGGGAGCATGGGTCGAACTGCGTTGCGGAGAAACGGATGAAGCGTAGAAGGGGATCAGGTTCAGGTTTTCGGTGGGGTTGTCGCTGTTCAGCCCCAGGCTTTCGCGGATGTAGAACGGCCAGAGCACAAAGCGCTTGGAATAAACTCCCTCCTTGGCGGCCTGCCCGTAGAGCGGCCAGAACTGGAAGCCGCTCTCGTTCTCGCCCGAAACCGTGTTGAATATTGGATAGAGCCAGTTGGTGGAGGTGGTGCCGTTTTTGACCGTGCGGCCGTAGAGCGGAAAGAGGGTGTAGTGGTATTCGTCGCGCCAGAAGCGCTGGTAGATGTCGCCGTGGATCGGGAAGAAGGAGCTGTATGGGCCGTACTTTTCCGACTCTCCGCTGATGTACAACGGGAACAGCATCGCGGAGCGCTTTTCCTCGGCGGTCCCGGAGCGGCTGACATGCTTCTGGTAGATTTTCAGCACCTGGGTGTCGGAATCACCGCCGGTTGACGAGGTCGAGGCCAGTGGATAGAGGATGTCGCTGTCGTCCGATTCCTTGTCGTACTGGTTGAAAAACAGCGGCCGGAGGGCTGTTCTGGTCGTGTCGCCGGAGCGTTCGCGCTTGAAGAGCGGCCCCAGGACCGACAGGTTGCTGTAGCCGGTGGCCGGGCTGCTGCGGTAATCGAACAGCGGCCAGAGCGTCGTAACCGTGCCTTCCCCGGTCGCGGCGGCATGGGCCGCGGAAGTGATCACCAGCATCAGCATGGCACAGCATACGACAGATATCCTCATCAGTTCTCCTTGTGCAACTCGAATCGGCAGCGGCATTATTCCCTATCGACCACGGCGAGTCAATCGCGAAAGGGGCGGAGTTGCGGCTAACACGTTCATATCGATTCCGTTTTACCTGATTTGCAGTTATAAGATGGATGCAATCGGAAATTGTTCCCTCACAACGACTAGAAAAGATAGTAATAACATCCAAATCATTTTTCACGCAACGACGCGACGACGCAACGAAAGGCTCATAACCGTTTTGGCATTTGTGATTTGAGGCGTTGCGTGGTTGCGCAAGTTTTTCCGTAAATAATACCTGAAAAAACGGATATTCAATGGCTGACAGACATTCCTACAATCGCCGACGCTGGACGATCTTTGCCGTGCTGGCGCTGATGTACATACTGGTCTATTTCTACCGGGTCTCACTGGCGGTGGTGGCGGGCGACATCTCCCGTGAACTGCACCTGACCCCGCGGCAGCTGGGCTCGCTCTCCGGAATACTGTTCTACGTCTATGCCGTGGCCCAGCTGCCGCTGGCGCCGATGATCGACCGCCTGGGAAGCCGGCTGGTTATCAGCGGCTGCGGAGTCCTGACCACGGCCGGCGGCCTGCTCTTCTCCCAGGCCGACACGCTGGCAACGGCCATGGCGGCCCGCGTGCTGATCGGCATCGGCACAGCCTCGGTGCTGATGGCAACTTTTACAGTTTTCAGCCACTGGTACAGCAAGCAGGAATTCGGGCGGGTTTCGGGCTTCATGGTGGCGGTCGGCAACCTGGGCAACCTGGCGGCCACCGCGCCGCTGGCCCTGGCGGTGGGCGCCTTCGGCTGGAGAACGTCCTTTCTGGCGATCGGAGCGCTCCAGGCGCTGGTAACGGTGCTGGTATTCAGCAGGGTCCAGGACCGTCCCGCGGAACATGCGGAGTCGGCGCGGGAAAAGGAAGTGAAGACCGGCATGATGGCCGCCTGGGGCGAGATCTTCGGCAGCCGCGACTTCTGGCTGCTGGGGGTCATCTCATTTTTCTGGTATGGCAATTACCTGGCACTGCAGGGGCTATGGGGGGGACCGTACCTGATGGAGGTGCTGAAGCTCTCGCGCGAGTCCACCGGCAACATGCTGATGTGCACCTCGCTGGGCTTCATCGCCGGCAGCATGGTGACCGACACCATCGCCAGACGTTTCTTCCGTTCCTACAAGAAGACCCTGCTGGCCGGACAGACGATCCTGCTGGTTCTGATGACGGCTTTCCTGGGGTGGGCGGAATTGATTCCGCGACCACTTCTGGCGGCGGTCTTCTTTGCCATCGGCCTGGCGGTCTCCAGCGGCGTGATGATCTACCCGATCATCCGCTCCATGTTCCCGGTGCGGATCGTCGGCACCGCCCTGACCTCACTGAACTTCTACGTCCTGATGGGAGCGGCCGCCACCCAGCAGGCCATGGGCGTCATCGTGGGATCCTACGGCGAAGCGGCCGGCAGCATGTCGGCCGGCCCGTTTCACAACGCCTTCCTGCTGCCGGTGGCGGGGCTGGCCGTTTCGATCGTACTGTTTGCCTTTGCCAGGGACTTCGGACAGCAGGGGTAAATGGTTATTCCCTCAGAGGTTCTCAAAGGTTCCCACGATCAGCGCATCACCGGGCACATAGGCCCCGGAGAACTTGATGAAGTTGTTGCTCGGGAACAGCAGGTTCTTCAGCGCGAACAGCGAAATCGGATCAAAGCTCACGTCCAGCTGCCGGACGATCTGAGACGGCACCTGCTCTTTGATCTGCTGGTTGACCTGGGACTGGAGATTGTCGCTGCCCGAAGGCCCTCCACCGGAGAGATTCCCCGTCACCGTCACCGCCTGGCTTTGCATCTTGATTGAAACCGACTGGTCACGTCCCGTCCCCACGACCGAGATCGGCGACGAGGCTGAAACGTTTGATGTTACATCGTTTTTGAAAGAGCCATGGGTCGTCGTTGTGCAGTCCTTACCCCAGAGAGCGCTCAGGCAGGGATACATGGATGTGGTGGTAACCGTATTGATTGTCATCGTCTGGTTCCTGACGCCGGTCAGCATCATCGGACCCTCCGCAGTTGCCGAAAGGATCATCCCGTCCAGCGCCCAGGTCACGGTGTTGTTGGGGAACGAATAGACCGTGGTGGTGGACGAACCGCCACCCCCAGAGGAATAACTAGATCTCTGGGTCAGCTTGCTGAGATCGATACCGGTTGCGGAGACGTTTGCCACGGTAAACTCGCCGTGCCAGGCCTTGTTCGGATCGCCGGGATCCTTGCCCACAATCCGCCAACTATTCTTATTCAGGCTCTGGGGCAGCACCGAGCCGAAGAAGATCGCGCTACGGATACTCAGCGAACACTCCTCAGCCTGCGGGATCGGTTCGGGGATATTGTTAAGGAAGGTCTGGCTGTAATTCAACAGCACATGACCACCGGTCTGGATGAACATCTGCAGCAGCTCATTCCCGGCCGGGGTCTTCAGCACCTTGAAATAGAACTCGTTCGGCCGGAGCGCCTCGATCGTCGGCACACTGGTCAGATCGAGCTGGTTGATCAGGAAAACCACCGGGTTGTTGACAAAGTAGGCTTTGATCACCTTGTTCAGCTCAATTTTCTCCTCGTCGCTGATCTCGATTTCATTAATACTGAATGCTCCGACCTGCATGTCCAGAACAACTTTCAGCAGGTTGTGATCTGTTCCATTAATGCTGGAACTGCCGCGCATCTTGCTCAGTTTTACATTGGCGGTCAGAGTCTTGCCCTGGATGCTGACAGGCAGGTCACACTTTTCCGGATCTTCTCCCAGCTGGATACAGTTGGTCATCGATCCGGTAATGATGGGCATCTCAAGGCTGACCGTCTCGTTGTTATTTACGGTGAATACCAGCAACGGGTAACCGTATTCCAGGTCAAACTTCTTGATCGCCCAGACCCCCTCCACCACCTTGGTGCGGGTGGTGACGTGGATGGTATTTTTGTAGGTCGTGTTGTTTTTAAGCTCGTCGTATTGGGCGCAGAGGGCCTTGTTGATGCGCTCGCGGGACATATTGAACACGACGTCCCAACCGTTGGTGGTGGAACCCTGGCTGAACATCTGGCTGACCAGCGTATTGACCGACGGCAGAACCAGCTGCGTGGATTCGGCGGCCATCAGGGCGAAGGTGGTCATGGCGACCGTGCGCAAACGCTCGGCGTGCGGCGCATATGCCAACGCCTTCCGATTCCGGCCGAAGTCGATCGGCGCATCTATAATCCGCGCCTCCAGCACGAATGAAAGCCGGATCTTCACGGTCATGGATTCGAACTTCACTCCCCGGTTGGTCACGGTGCGGGGGATGTCAACCTGCCACTCGCCAAAAGGGGTGACCTGGCTGACGCCGTCGGACCAGGATTCACCATTGTCCGAAAACAGCGGGGCGCCGGAGGCGACGTCGTACTCATAGGTACGCTCGCGCCAGGGAGTATGAAACGACAATTTCTGGCGGGTCGTGTCGCGATCCGAGAACGGCGCATCCTGGAAAGTGAGCCGGACCAGGAGCTTGCCGCTGTCGGTGCCTTTTACCCCCTCAATGGCGGCGGTGACTCCAACCACCCGCAGGTTGACATATTGCATGAATTCCCTGGCATCCGGGCAGATCACGATCCTGTGCGCCGCGCCGTTGATGATCTCATCCGTCAGCACACCCTCCACCACATATTCGATCGGCGTGGTCGTCGAGGCCTGATAACTGGCGAGCAGTGACCTGGCACGGATGGTGGCTTCCTGCTGCATCACGCGCGCGTTACGGAATTTCATCAGGCTGAAAGTCTGGATCAGCGTCGGCGGCTGCAGGTTGGCATACTGCAAGGCCTGGTCCTGGAGCAGGAAGGCCTTGGCCAGCGTGCCCAGCATCTGCTGGCGCAGATAATCCAGTTGACCGGTAAGGCCGACCAGATCGACCTCGGAGCGATCCAGCTCTTTGACTTCCCTGGGATTGAGCGTGCCCTGGAGATCATTCAGACGCGTGACCTGACGTTCGTTCAACTCCTTCTGGCGCTGGGTGGTGTAGATGTCGCGCTGGATCTGGTGCAGCTGGGATTTGGCGCTGCTCAACGCCTTGCCCCGCATTACCAGGGTCTTGAATGCGGCGCCCAGTTCCGCCTTGGCGACGTTGACGTTGGGATCACTCGGACCGCTGGCCATGACCACGTCGAACTTTATCGACATCTCGTCCCAGGAGAGCTGCGCGGTGTCGCCGAACTGATCGCTTCCCAGACCGTCCAGAGTCAGTTGGGCGTTCCGGATGTTTTCGATACTGCTCTTGGCGCCGGTGAACAGTTTAGAGGCCGCATTCAGGACATTCAGAGTTTTCTGGATCCGCTGGACCATCAGCCCCAGATCCTTGACCGAGGAGATCGAACTGGCCGGCAGGGCAATGGACGTGCCGAGGCTGAACAGGTTGGTGGCAACATCGAGACCGAACTTGATCGCCTCCATCGCCTCCCACTGCTGGACCTTGGACTTGTAATTCTGCGTCGCCGCGTCAACCTCCGCCTGCTGTTCGAAGAGCAGTTTCTGCAAGCCCGCGATCTGTGACTGCTGTAACTCGGCCTCGCTCTGGCGAACGCTGATGACGTTGTCATAGCTGTCAACAAGATCGTTATATTGCGCGGCATTGGCCGTTATCAGCCCGGAGAGCAGCTTGCCGGACTCGATTATGTTCTGGTTCAGGGTTTTGGCGACGTCGATGGTCAGTTCCGCCTGCTTGCGGGCATCGATGCGAGCGGTGGTCTCCGCGATCTGACGCTGGATCTCAGTGATATAGTCGAGGATACGGGTGACGTGCTCCTCGTATTGCGAGGCGGGCAGGATCGGCACGAAACTGCCGTAACGCGAGTCCGCGGCATACTTGCCCAGATCGAGCGCGCGATAGCGGATAACCGCCAGATCCTCGTCTTCGCAATCGGCCGGTATGACCCTGGTTACCCAATCGAGATAGCCGCGTACGAACCTCTGAACCGGCCTGGCCTCGGCTCCGGTCTGGAAACCGAGCACGGCCTCGGCAAAGGCCATGGAGAACTCCAGGCTGTTTTTGAGGTTTCCGCATGAATACGCCGCCGGCGGGACACGCAAATCCGCGGCAACCAGCGGGTCACCCTCGGGACTGCCAGCGTCGAGGATGTATTTCAGCCCGTCCACCACAACGAAGCGCTTGCTGCCGGCACTGTTGCGCACCAGCATAGCCCCGAGAAAAGTGTCGCAGCCGATCTGCAAACTGTCGAAGGCGGCGTCACCCAGTTCAAGTACCTTGGGTTTTCCGACCGTTCTCATGTCCAGCACATAGGCGAACAGCCGCACCGAAGCACCCGGAAGCGAGATGGTCTCCCGTGAGGCGCCGGAAACTACATAGCCATAGGCGGTGAACTGTTTGACTTCATCCCTGGCCACGAGCTGGATATCAGCGATATCCAGACGGACCTTGAAGACGTCGATGCCGGGTGTCGCAATGCTCGACAACACGCCGGGCTGGTCATCCGGCAGCAAGGTGGTGAAGTCCCGATTGTCGCAAATCGAAAAATTCACGTTCACCGTGTCGCCGAATTTGGCGGCCAGCGCGCCCTTCAATACACGGCGCCAGACGGCCGAGCGTTTGTATTCGGTGAAGGTCGTCAGCGGGGCCAGTTCAACGCCGATCGGAGCGGATGCGCCATACTCCCTGTTCATCCGGTCGAGCGTGATCGGCCCATTGTCACCGAACGGAGCGAAGATGCTCTCCTTGTTGGACCAGACCTTCTCGAACCACTCGCCGTTCTTCCTGTCGGCAATGAATGTTTGATCGTTGCTCAGACAGAGCAGTTTTCCGTACTCTTTGACAAAACCGTACTCGCCGGTATTCGCATCGGTTGTGAAATATTCGAAATCGACCGCACTCTGGCCGCGCAGTTTATCGGCACTGTTCTCGTATGCCTTTCTAACGCGTGCAAACTGGGATTTTTCAAAGGCAAACACCTGCAGGATCTGGTCGCCGACATCGACTTTCGCAACATAATGGGTACCCCACTTCTTGAATGCGTCCAGATAGGTATTTGCTTCCTGAATGCCCAACTGGGAGACATCATCCGCCAGGTGCGGCTGTTTGAAATGCTTCAGACGCGCCAACTCACGCATGAATGCTCCGTTAAGACCCAGCTCCGGATCCGGCGTCAGCGCATTCACAGTCATTGTGACACCGGTCTCCAAGGTCTTGTGCAGTGCCGTACCGTCAAGGCGTGTCAGCCTGACCAGGGCATATCCCAAAGCCGGGTTTTTGAGATCCACCCCCAGCGCCGATGACAGCATGTCCAGCGCCAATAGCCGGTCGCCGCTTCCCAGAACCAGCGGGCCGGACGGCAGAACCGGCGCGCTGGTATCGATCGAGGGGTGAACAACCCTGTAAGGCAGCACCTGCGACAGCAGGCTTTCGCTGGTATCGTGCAGCGAAATTTCCGGATAGGACCAGGCGCCGGCCGGGTCAAACGCTTTGAGCTCCTGGCTTTCGAAGGGTATCTCCGTGGTTGGGCGGAGGATATTCAGCCGGCCCGATTCCGGGTTCCAGTCGGGCTGATACCCGCGAACAAGGTTGGTTGATGTCCCTAGCCGAATGCTCTCAAGAATGCTCATGATGGTTCCTCCCTGAAAAACCCTTCAATGCAATATGGCCGCGGGAACGATAAATCCAAAGCGGGCGGAGTCGGTATTCCACCCGCCTGCCTTATGATTCCAGCCACTTGCATTAGAGTTTTTTATTTTCGAGGTCTATAGCATGCGCCGCCAAAGACAGCAAGCTATTTAATATTATTCAGATAATTGTGTAATGGCAGTTGAAATACGGGAGAGGGCAACTGAAAGAAATGGCGAGAGTTTGTACTAAAAGCCGTGTAACAATTTCCAAGCTTATGATTTCAAAAACCTGTGGTGGTGGATTTTTAAGACGTAGAAATTGGTCGATTTGCAGGAGTGTGGGTTGCAGGAAGATCGAGTGATGTCGGAGGTTATTTTGGCAGAGAAGTCGGTTTTACTCCAGATCCTCACCCACCTCTTCCATCTCGCGCGTGATCTCGGCCAGGCCGGCATCCTTGCGCCTGAAAACCGTCACCAGCCAATAGCAGACGGCGTAGCTGGCCAGCGCGGCGAAGAATCCGATCACCGAACTTCCCAGCAGCAGCGAAGAGGCATACATCTTGAGGCTGCTCCATTTGAGGCTCGTTACCTGGAATTCCAGCGGTTTGTTGCCCAGCATGAACTCGCCCAGCTTGTAGCTGGCCGCCAGCGCCGGAACCACCGTCAGCGGGGTGTTGGCCCAAGCTCCGGTGATGCAGGTCAGCTTGTTGAGGCGGAAAATGAAGGCGACGGCAATTGCCAGCGGCGTGTGCAGTCCGAAGAAAGGGGTAAAGCTGATAAAAACGCCGGCGGCAAAGCCGGTTGCGATGTGACCGGGATGGGCGTCCAGCGAAAGGATTTTCTTGAATTGCTGCTTCAGCTTTTCAATGTTGATCATGTCGGCCTCGGGTGTCGGTAACTCTAAGGTTTTGGAAGGCGGATTGTCAACTGAATAGACTTCACTGAAGCCTTGTATTCTGTTATAAAGCGATTCAGATCAGAAACGGAGGACTGTTCATGAAGCAAACTCTCAAGATTCTGGCTGCAACCCTGCTGATGTCAACCCTTTCATTACCGGCAACTGCAGCCACTCGCAACTGCACTTTCAAAAAGCAGCTCCGGCAGGCGGAACTGGCCTTCGACATTGCCAGCCGTCCGGCGGCGGGCTGTGCCGTGCAGGTGATCGATATTACCCTGCGCCGTAGCGGAAAATTCGTTTCCCGATATCGCGCTGATGTGGACTACCTGGCCGAAAAAGCCTGGCTGGAGGATTTATCAGGCGA
>JAURXC010000230.1 GCA_030654645.1 Deltaproteobacteria bacterium
AGCTGCATGCCGTCTTCCGGTATTTCAATATCAGCCGTGAGACAGGCCGTTTTAGCAACCAGCATCTGCTTTGGAAGGTTGTTTTCCGAAATGTGCTGCGGATCCAGACTGAGGCTGCGTTCAATGCAGTTTTCCAGTTCACGGATATTGCCCGGAAACTGATAGTTCATCAGCGCCTTAAGTGCGGTTGGCGCTACGGTCGCCGGCGCGGCCTGACCGCCGGCATGGTACTTCCGGCAAAAGTGCTCCACCAGGAGCGGAATATCCTCAATCCTCTCCCGCAGCGGCGGCATCAGCAGCTGCACTACGTTGATGCGGTAGAACAGGTCCTCCCGGAACGAGTTTTCGCGCACCTGGGACTCCAGATCCCGATTGGATGCGCAGATAATACGGACATCGGTCTTGCGGGTCTGGGTACACCCCACCCTTTTAAACTCACGCTCCTGCAGCACCCGCAACAACTTGGTCTGCAACAGCAGCGGCAACTCCCCGATTTCGTCCAGCAGCAGCGTGCCCCCTTCGGCCTGCTCGAACAGTCCGGGCCGGTCACTGACCGCTCCGGTGAAAGAGCCTTTCTTGTGTCCGAACAGCTCGCTCTCGATCAGGTTTTCCGGTATGGCGCCGCAGTTGACGGCAACAAACGGCTTTGACTTCCTGGGGCTGCAGGTGTGTACCGAGCGGGCAACCAACTCCTTGCCGGTTCCGCTTTCCCCCAGCACCAGTACGCTACTCTGGCTGTTGGCAACCTTCTGGATCATTTCAAACAACTCACGCATTCTGGGGCTTTTACCGATAATGCCGCAGAAGCTGTCCCGCTCCTGAACATTCTTCTTGAGCAGGATATTTTCGCGCTTCAAGCCTTGTTTTTCCAAGGCGTTTTTTACCAGCTGCTTGATTTCCTCAATTTTGAACGGCTTGGAAATATAATCGTATGCGCCAAGCTTCATCGCCTCCACCGCCTGCTCCGCTGCGGAAAATGCCGTAATCATCAGCACGGCGGTTTCAGGTGAGACCTGCTTGATACGGGACAGCAGCTCAATGCCTCCCAGGCCCGGCATCTGCACATCGGATAGCACCAGATCGAACAGAGCCGTTTCCATCTGGCGTAGCGCATCCTCGGCACAGCCGGCCACATCGACCTGGTACCCTTCCCGCTCCAGCAGAATCGAGAGGAACTCCCGCATGCTTAATTCGTCATCAACAACCAAAATCCTGATCGACATACTCTACTCTCCATCCCTGTAACTTATGATCAGGGCAGCTCTTTATCCTACCCGGCGTAACCCGTCTGCAATCCTTATATTGACAGTTCTCCAGGCCGGAAACATCCCGGCGACCAATCCTACAATCAGGCAGAAAGACAAATCCATGTACAGGGTCGAACTCTCAACCTGGAATATCGGGAAAAACTGATCCATCACATCTCCAAACTTCCGCGCCACCGGAAAAGTCAACAGTATTCCGACAATCCCTCCGGTAACGCTGATAAACAGCGATTCTCCGAAAATCATGCCTGCAACGTGGTACCAGCGGAACCCCATCGCCTTGAAAATGGCGTATTCTCCGATCCTCTCGCGGGCCGTCATGGCCATGGTATTGGCAACAACCACCATGATTATGATGATAACAACGAAGGAAACGATGCGTATGGCAACAACTATCGCCTCGGTCATCGATACGAAACTGAGCTGAAAAGCCTTTTCAGTTTCGGTCAGGGTTTCGGCCAGCGAATTTTTGAAGGCGCTGTCCACCGCCAGCGACACTTCGGCCGCCGACTGGGGATTTTTCAGACCGATCAGGTAGATGCCGGTCTGATCGGCCCGCCGTGGAATCGTCTTCTTAAGTGTTTCGTTCAGATAGGCCCAGTGGAAGAAAAACTGTGATTCATCGGTTGACTTTTCAGCGCCGGTATAGATACCCCGCACGACGAACTCCCAGTTTCCGGGAAAGATGGTTCCCTTGAGCGGAATAATGTCGCCGATTTTCCAGCCGAAACGGCTGGCCAGTTTTTGCCCGACCACGCACCCTTTACGGTCTGATATGAAAGCCCGCTTTTGCTCCGGCTCAAGCACAAACTCCGGATAGAGCGCCAGATAGCTCTGCGGCTCTATCGCAAAACTGGGAAAGAAATTCTTCTCGGTGATGTAGACTCCGCCAAACCAGTTGGCATAGGACACGGAAGAGACACCTTCGATTCGCCGGATTCGCTCCTGATAGGCGATCGGAAGCGAAAACACCAGGGAGACCGCGTTGCGGGTTATCAGCCGGGTCGCCGAAGACGCGTTGACACCGGCATACCAGGCGCTGACGACTGTTTGCAGCAGGCCGAAGGCCAGAATGGCAACGGTGATTCCCAGGATTGTGAGCAGGGTGCGCAAGCGATGCCGGAAGGCGTTACGGGCGAGAAGTTTAAGCAGAAACATCGCTCAACACACCTTTTTCCAGATGGCGGATCACATGAGCCTTTTCGGCCGCCCGCGGATCATGGGTAACCATGATGATCGTCTTGCCGAAATCCTCGTTCAGACGGGACATCAGCGCCAGGATATCTCCGGCCGAAACACGGTCCAGGTCGCCGGTCGGCTCATCCGCAACCAGTATGGTCGGATCCGTGACGATGGCGCGGGCGATGGCCACCCGCTGCTGCTGCCCGCCGGAAAGCTGGGACGGATAATGCTCCTTGCGGTCGGAAAGAGCAACCACAGCCAGTGCGGTTTCCACATGTTCGTGTCGCTCCCGGCGTGACAGCGAGGTCAACAGCAGGGGCAGCTCGACATTTTCATAGGCGGTCAGCACCGGTATCAGGTTGTAGAACTGAAAAATGAAACCGACATGCGCCGCTCTCCAATCGGCCAGTTCGGCTTCGCCCAAGGATGCGATATCGACGCCATCGATAATGATTGAGCCGCTGTCCGCCGAGTCGATTCCGGCAATCAGGTTCAACAACGTGGACTTACCAGAGCCAGATGGTCCCATCAGCGCCAGAAATTCACCCCTGGCAATATCAAAAGTGATTTCTTCAAGTACCGGCACAGGCTGATTGCCACGTTGATAGGACTTGGAGACGGCGTTTATCGAGACGATCGACTCTTTTTCATTACTGTCACGCATGCCTATTTTTTCTCCGGCAGAGAAACCCTGGCTCCGTCCTTCAACTTTTCCAGCGGTTTGAGCGCAACCCGGTCACCCGAATGCAGATTGGAAACCTCCACCAGATCCCCGAACCGGGCACCACGGGTCACCGGCGTGAACACGACCCGCTCCCCCTTGACCAGATAAACCCCTTCGCGCCCCCCGGAATTGATAATTGCCGCCGGATTGACCACGATCCGCGCTTTTTTATCCTCGGGTTGTGCCTCCCGTTCCAGAAAGGCGACCTTGGCGCTCATTTCAGGATAGATGCGCCCGTCGTTTTCCAGGAAGCGGACCTTGACCATCACCGAAGCCTTGCTGCGATCGGCAGTCGGAACCACCATGTGCACCACACCCCGGAAGCGGCTTCCCGGCAGGGCGTCCAGAGTGATTTCACAAGGCTGCCCCCTCTTTACCTGATAAAGATTGGACTCCGACACATCTGCTTCCACCTGCAGCGAGGCAAGGTCGGCAATCGTGACAACCGCCGCCTTGGCATTGGCGGCCGCGCCCAGCGGGGTGATGATATCCCCCACATCAGCGTTCTTGGTCAGCACCACCGCATCAAAGGGCGCCCTGATCAGGCTGTAGTCGAGATTGACGCTGGCCCCTTGAAGTACGGCGCCGGCGTTCCTGACCCCGGCTTCGGCACCGGCTGTCAATGCGGCAGCCCGCTTGTAACGCGCCTCGGCCGCATCAAATTCCGCCTGCGACACAATCCCCTGGCCAAGCAGTTCCTTCTGGCGCCGAAACGACTGCCCGGCATCCGCCAGTTCTGCCCTGGACTGGTCAAGCACGGCCTTGGCGCTCTGCTGCGATGCCTCGGCCTGACGCACCGTCGCCTCGATATCCCTGTTCTCAAGTCGGGCGATAACCTGACCGGCAGTGACCCTGCTCCCCTCTTCGACCCCGATCCACTCCAGTCTCCCGGTGCTCTTCGAAGCGACCGCAGCCTTGCGCTGCGCCACGACATAACCGCTCGAGTTCAAAAGCGTAAATGATTGTGTGGGATAGAACTGCGTCACGCTGGCGGTTTCAATTGCAACCTGACGTCCGGACAAGAGCAGAAACGCCACGATGGCAACTGAAACCGCCAGCAGGATAATTATCGCCATGCGAATGCGCCTGCGGCCACCCCGTTCCGGGGCGGGCTGCCGGGCCTTGTTTATCGTGAGTTTATCAAGTACGTCTGTAGACATAAATGCCCCTTATCCGTGTCCCGCTAAAACGTAGTGCCAATTTTTGTCATACCATTTTTACAGAGTAATTGAAAGAAAAGATACTGATGGTCCTTAATTAAGTCCGGATTAGAACATTTTTTGTCGTACTGCTGTCTTTTTGTTAAATTTGTGCTATAAAGGCAGGGTTTTAGTGGTGGAAATGTTGTTTCCCGACCACACCATTTCATGCAAGGGGGCAGTACATGAGTGAGATTGTTGATGTCTATGCCAGAGAAATCCTGGATTCCCGCGGGAACCCGACTCTGGAAGTGGAAGTTTTCCTTGAATCAGGTTCTTTTGGACGCGCCGCGGTACCATCGGGCGCATCAACCGGTGAACGCGAGGCGATGGAACTTCGCGACGGCGATAAATCGCGCTATCTTGGCAAAGGTGTTCTGAAAGCGGTTGACAATGTCAACAACGTGATCGCCGAGGAGATAATCGGCATGGAAGCCGATGACCAGATCGGAATCGACATGAAGATGATCGAACTGGACGGCACCGAATTCAAGACCAACCTGGGCGCCAACGCTATCCTGGGCGTTTCGCTGGCGGTAGCCAAGGCGGCTGCCGATGAAGCCGGACAACCGCTTTATAAATATATCGGCGGCGCCAATGCCCGCGAACTGCCGTTGCCGATGATGAACATCATCAATGGCGGCGCCCATGCCGACAACAACGTCGATATCCAGGAATTCATGATCATGCCGGCCGGCGCAAAATGCTTTGCCGAGGCGCTGCGCATGGGAGCGGAGATCTTTCACGCACTGAAAGGCGTACTGAAAGGCAAAGGCTACAACACCGCGGTTGGTGATGAGGGCGGCTTTGCCCCCAACCTTAAATCCAACGAGGAAGCGCTGGAAGTCATCATGGAAGCGATCGTCAAAGCCGGTTACAAGCCGGGCGAAGACGTTCTGCTGGCGCTGGACGTCGCTTCTTCCGAGCTGTTCAAGGACGGCAAATACACGCTGGAAAACGAAACCCAGAAGGTCAAGACGCCGGCCGATATGGTCGATTTCTATGAGAACCTGGTCAACAAGTATCCGATCGTCTCGATCGAGGACGGCATGGCCGAAAACGACTGGGACGGCTGGAAACTGATGACCGAGCGTCTCGGCAAGCGCATCCAGATCG
>JAURXC010000235.1 GCA_030654645.1 Deltaproteobacteria bacterium
CAAACAGGTAGCGGTGGTGGTCGAGTTGAAAGCGCGCTTTGACGAGGCCACCAATATCCGTCTGGCGGAGCGGATGGAGGAAGCCGGCATCCATGTCACCTATGGCGTGGTTGGCCTCAAGACCCACTGCAAGGTGATCATGGTGGTGCGCCAGGATTTCAGCGGTCTCAGGCGTTATGTACATATCGGCACCGGCAACTACCACGCCGACACGGCCCGTCTGTACAGCGACGTCGGTCTTTTGACCTGTGACCAGATCATTGCCCAGGACGTGACCGAGCTGTTCAACTATCTGACCACCGGCTTCATGGCCAAGCGCAACTATCAAAAGCTGATACCGGCGCCGCGCATGTTGAAAAAAGCCCTGATCGCCAAGATAGAGCGCGAGATCGTTTTGCACCGTGAAAAGGGCGACGGATTGATCCAATTCAAGATGAACGCCCTGGAAGATGGCGATATCGTCAAGGCGCTTTACCGTGCCTCGATTGCCGGAGTCAGGATCGATCTGATCGTGCGTGATACCTGCCGCCTGCGTCCGGGCATAACCTGTCTTTCGGAGACTGTTCGGGTGGTAAGCATCGTGGGACGCTTCCTGGAACACTCCCGGATATATTACTTCCGCAACGACGGAGCCGAAGAGTACTTCATCGCCTCGGCCGACGCGATGAAACGAAACCTGGAGGCCCGGGTGGAGGTGCTCTGTCCGGTGGAGTCGCCACTGCTGACCAGGCAGTTGCGGGTTGTTTTCGATACCCACCTGGCCGACCGCCGTTCCGCCTGGGATATGTATCCGGATGGCAGTTATCTGCAGCGCACGCCGCAGGAGTCCGATACCGCAGAAGGCAGTCACGGTCTGCTGATTGCGATGACGGTGCGCCGTCAGAAGGAACTGCTCAGGCAAAAAAATAAAAAGACAAAAAACAAACAGTGACACATTTATAGACAGCCTGCTAAGTAGCAAGGAAACCGGTAAACTCAGTTGCCGGTTTTTTTGTTGCCAGAGCTAATATTACAAAAATAGTATTGCAATATAACTACATTTTATTATACTGGGTGTTAATGAATTGAGCGGCTGGTTTCCAGGATAGATATCTGCATTAACTCCGGGTCAGGAGGCTTGAAATGGGAAAGAAATCAGATTTCGGTGAGCTTGAAACTGTAGAACATGATTTGTTGAAGCATGATTGTTCCATCGGACAGATTCTCAAGGAACGTGGTGTGTCGCGCCGCGACTTTCTCAAGTTCTGTTCCGCGATGACGGCTGCCATGGCGCTGCCGGCCTCATTTGCTCCACGGGTTGCCCAGGCGTTGGATGAGGTCAGGCGTCCGACCCTGGTCTGGCTGGAGATGCAGAGCTGCACCGGCGATACCGAGGCTCTGCTCCGTTCGGCCAATCCGACCGTGGCTGAAATCGTGCTTGATATCCTCTCGGTCGATTACCACGAAACGATCATGGCGGCAGCCGGCCACCAGGCCGAAGGCGCTCTTGACAAGACCATCGCCGATTTCAATGGCAAATATATCTGTGTTATCGAAGGCTCGATCTCGATGAAGGACGGCGGCATTTACGGCACTACCGGAGGCAAGACGCACCTTGAACGTGCCCGCCAGGTCTGTGGCGGGGCGCTGGCCACGATCGCGGTCGGCACCTGCGCCTCTTATGGCGGCATTGCGGCGGCGGTTCCGAATCCAACCGGTGCGGTTGGCGTCAGGGACGCGGTTCCGGGTGCCACCGTGATCAACCTGCCCGGATGTCCGGTCAATGCCGACAACCTGACAGCCACGATCGTCCATTACCTGGTTTTCGGCAAGATACCGGCCCTCGACAGCCATGGTCGCCCGTTGTTTGCCTATGGCAAGCGTATCCACGACAACTGTGAGCGCCGCCCCCATTTCGATGCCGGTCAATATGTGGAACATTGGGGTGACGATGGACATCGCAAGGGATTCTGCCTCTACAAGATGGGTTGCAAGGGCCCGGCCACATTCCATAACTGCCCCACCCAGCGTTACAACGAAAAGACCAGCTGGCCGATAGCGGCCGGACATCCCTGCGCCGGTTGCTCCGAGCCGCAGTTCTGGGACACCATGTCGCCGATGTACAAGCGTCTGCCCAATGTTCCCGGTTTCGGAATCGAGCATACCGCCGACAAGATCGGCCTGGGGCTGGTTGCCGGCGCAGGTGCTGCCTTTGCGGTCCATGGCGTGCTTAATGCGCTGCGCAAGGACAAGGAGCCTGCTGAAGAAAACAAGGAGGGTTAGGATATGGCCAAGATAGTTGTAGACCCGATTACCAGGATTGAAGGGCACCTCCGTATCGAGGCCGAAGTCAGCGATGGCAGGATCATTGATGCCTGGAGTTCGGCAACCATGTTCCGTGGCATCGAAAAGATCCTGAAGGGGCGCGACCCGCGCGACGCCTGGTTCTGGACCCAGCGCTTCTGCGGTGTCTGCACCACGGTTCATTCCATAGCTTCGATCAGGGCCGTCGAAAACGCGCTCAAGATCAAGATCCCGCCCAATGCCGAGCTGATCCGCAACATCATCATCGGCACCCAGAACGTGCAGGACCACGTGATCCATTTTTATCATCTGCACGCGCTGGACTGGGTCGATATCACCTCCGGGCTTAACGCCGATCCGGTCAAGACCGCAGCTCTGGCGGCATCGATCTCGGAGTGGCCCAATAACTCGGCCACCTATTTCAAGGCGGTACAGGAGCGGATCAAGGCTTTTGTCGCTTCCGGCCGTCTCGGTCCCTTTGCCAATGCCTACTGGGGGCACCCTGCCTATCATCTGCCGCCCGAAGCCAACCTGATGGCAACCGCCCATTATTTGGAGGCTTTGGAGTGGCAGAAGGATGTGATCAAGATTCACGCCATCCTGGGAAGCAAGAATCCGCATCCGCAGACCTTCCTGGTGGGTGGCATGTCGATTCCGATCGATCCCGATTCCCAGAATGCTCTCAATGCCGAGAAGCTGATCGAAATCAAGCGCCTTTTGAAAAAAGCGCAGGAATTCGTAGAAAAGGTCTATATCCCCGATCTGCTGGCGGTCGCGTCTTTCTACAAGGATTGGGCCGCCATCGGCGGCGGGGTTGGCAACTACATGTGCTATGGCGAGTTCCCGGATGCCAACGGGAATATGTGGTTCCCGTCCGGAGCAATCCTGGATAAGGATCTCAGCAAGGTGCACGTGGTTGACCAGGGCAAGATCGCCGAATACGTCGATCACTCCTGGTTTGATAATTCAGCCGGTCCGGGGAAAGGCCTGCATCCATATGATGGTGAGACCGAAGTGCGCTACACCGGCCCCAAGCCCCCTTATGAGTACCTTGACACCAATGCCAAATATTCGTTCGTCAAGTCGCCCCGCTATGACGAAAAGGCGATGGAGGTCGGTCCTTTGTCCCGCGTGCTGGTGGCTTACGCCTCCGGACACAAGGAGACCAGGGCGGTGGTGAATCTGGTGCTGGGAAAGCTGGGTGTGGGGCCGGAGGCGCTCTTCTCGACGCTGGGTCGCACCGCCGCGCGCGGTATCGACTGCCTGCTGAACGCCCAGCAGACTCCAAAGTTCCTGGACGAGCTGATCGGCAACATCTCCAAGGGAGATTACCGGATCCACGCCAACGAAAAGTGGGATCCTTCCGAGTGGCCGGCCGAAGCCAGCGGTTACGGCATGCACGAAGCCCCGCGCGGCGGACTCGGCCACTGGATCAGGATCAAGGATCAGAAAATCCTCAATTACCAGGCTGTGGTGCCTTCTACCTGGAACGCTTCACCGCGCGACGCAAAGGGGCAGCGCGGACCATACGAAGCGGCGCTGGTGGGGACTCCGCTGGCCGATCCCAATAAGCCGCTGGAGATTCTGCGCACGATCCATTCCTTTGATCCATGTCTGGCCTGTGCCGTCCATGTTCTGGACGCCAACGGCAACGAGATGGTCAGGGTCAAGGTGTCCTAGGAAGCGGGGAGGCATGAAATGAGCGATAACTGCAAGTTCAAGTGCTACATCTGGGAATTGCCGGTCAGGTGGTGTCATTGGATCAACATGATCTGCATCGTCACTCTGTCGGTTACCGGCTTCCTGATCGGAACTCCATTTTCTTTCGGAAGCTCGACCTCGTCTTTTACGATGGGGTGGATCCGTTTCATCCACTTCAGCGCGGCCTACCTGTTTACCGTGAGCGTCATCTCGCGCTTGATCTGGTCATTCATCGGCAACAAATATTCGGGCTGGCGCGAGTTCTTTCCGCTTATGACCGACGCCGGACGCAAGAAGACTATAAGGATGCTGCGTTATTACATGCTGCTGGACAAGGATGTCCCGGAAACGGTCGGCCATAACCCCTTGGCTACCGCGGCCTATGTCTGTCTCTTCGGCATCTATTCGCTGATGATACTGACCGGTTTTGCCTTGTATGCCCAGCATGCGCCGCAGGGACCGATGCACAAGGCGCTTGGCTTCATGTATGTACTATTCAGTGACCAGGGTATGCGGCTTACACACCATATCAGCATGTGGTTCATTTTCGGCTTTGTAATCAACCATATCTACAGCGCCTGGCTGATGGACATAAAAGAACATGGCAGCGAGATTTCCAGCATGTTCAGTGGCTACAAGTTCACGGTACGCAAGGAAAAATAGGTTGTATTTACGGTTGATCAATCGGAGTGGGGCGTGCTTTCGTGTACGCCCCGTTTTTTGTGTCAGGGAGAATTCATGAGTTGTGATGGTGGGGCCGAGCCGGCCATACTGGTGCTTGGTATCGGAAATCTGGTGATGAGCGATGACGGAGTCGGAGTGCGCGTGGTCCAGGAACTGCAGCGCTCTTATCGTTTCCCGGAGAACGTCAGGGTCGTTGATGGCGGTACATTGGGTCTGGATCTGCTTCCGCTGCTGGAAGAGGCGACCCACCTGATTCTGGTGGACGCGGTTGAAACCGGGGAAAAACCGGGGAGCCTGGTCAGGCTGACCGGCCTGGAATTGCCGATTGCGCTGCAGACCAAGCTGTCACCGCATCAGATGGGGCTAAAGGACCTGCTGGCGGTTTCGGAGCTGATGGGGCATTCACCAGGTGAAATGGTTTTGATCGGTGTACAGCCGGGGTCTGTCGAGATGGGTGCCGAGTTGACGGCTGAAGTTGAAGCTATGCTTGAAGAAGTGACTGCCAAAGTGCTGTTTGAGCTGAGCTGTTTCGGTGTAAGTCTGTAAATGACGCGTAAGTCAATCATCCTCCCAGATATTTGGTCAGCTCCTCGGCCAGAGTGGTTGGATGGAGGAACCTGGCCGGAATCTTGTCGTTTCCAAGGAACTCTTTCGACCAGGACTGGCGTTTGGTCCATGCCATCAATTGTTCCCAACCGGCCCAGGTGGAAAAATCAACCCCATGAATGTTGGTGATCTGTTCCAGAAATGTCTGTTCATATCCCGCCATGTGGTCACCTTCTCTGTTCGAAAATAAGCATTGAAATTAATATACTAAGCTTACCGGTTCCGCTGCCCGGTCTGACAATCTTTATGAACTTTATCATTTATTAAGGAATAATTCCAAATATTATATTTTTCTGGCGACGGTTTCCACAAGCAGCTCATCATATACAGTCAGTGATTTTACCCGCATGGTCTGCTTCTGGCCCAATTCCCCAAACGTTTTCAGCTTCCCGTTGAATCTGGCCGCCTGTGATTTCAGGTTACTGCTGCTCTCGGAAACGAAACTCTTCTCTTTCGGATCAACGTCTTTTCTGAACAGTCCCTTGGCCTTGTTCCAGTACTCATCAGAACTGCTCATATAGTGGTCGAGGGCATCAAGAAAAGACAACGCTCCGGACGAAAGGTCAGCTACCGTTGCAAGTTTCTGCTGGGCATCCTGCATGCTTTTCAGCAGTTGCTGGTCCGCGTAGTTCGATGCTTCCATTACGGCTTTCGGGTCTACCGGTTTGTCAGGATTGATTGCATCGACCATGGCAATGAATTTATGCGATGAATTCAGATAAGTATTGATTGCCAGAGACGCATTATTTAGAGCCATCGTGAACTGGGCTACAAACTTGGTAAAAATTGAAGCCTGTCCGGCATAGGGTATCGGCAGCACCCGTGCCACGACCGCAGCATACGAACCGGCCAGTATATAGCGGTTGTATCCGGCCAGGTTCGTGCTCATCCATGTTACAAATCCCTGAAAATCTCCGGTTGCCTGTCGTTGCAGCCTGACGTCGGCGGCAATTTCCCTGAGTCTCTGGATCTTCTTCTGTCTCAGGCTCTCAGCGGTAATGACCGGTTGTTGTTCAAGCTCCTTGATGTGTACATTGAGAGAGGATATATCCCGCTGGAGCTTTAAAGTCTGTTCGTCCGCAATGGTCTGTGGGGGCGGCGGTTCTTCAGATGCAAAAACATTACCTGTCAATAGTGCCGCCAGTATCAGGGGAGCAAACAGGCGGCAGAGTGTTGGGGTGAGCATGTGACAACGGTTCCTTCTGGAATTGTGGATTTATGGATGTTGCAGTTTATAGCTTTGCCGGCAGGGGATTGCAAATAAAAGTAGTAATCATTTTGTATTTGCAATTGAAAAGAAAATCCCGTTTTCCTTTTTACTACCAGCTGGAAAAACATAGACAAGCCTGACATTGTCGAGTGTAGCTCTTACTGTTTGGGTGGAATATCCCAGGGTGCCGGCAATCTTGTTGACAACTTTTTCAGGGGAGTCACTGTCGGTTATGTTTATCAACCTGGTACCATGCGCGGCAAGCTGTCGGGCGAAGGCCTTTTCCTCGGTATCGGCAAGTCCGCAGGCGATTGCTGCCGTTATCATGTTCCCGCGAACTGCATGGAGAGCTTCCATCCGGACATCTTTCAGGGCTTCTGACGTTGGTATCGGCGATAAAAAATCAATCAGAATCTGTTGTATCAACTCGCAGGGCGGAATCGAGCCCTGAAGCTTGACGGTCTTTGCCGGCGAAGGTGTCGGAATAAAGCCCGGCGATGGCAGTGTTTTAAGTGACAGCAGTTTTTCCCGTGATTGCGTTTTAATAACGGTTTCCCCTGGATTTGATAAATCCCGGTTGGAACGGCTTCCATTTTTTATTTTTGCGGTTTTTTTTTGTTGAAAGTTCGATGCCCTGCTTCTGTTCGCCTTTTGCAGGATGAACTGTTTTTCGGGATATCGCCTGGGGGGGCGATCCTGCTGGTTTGGAAATACTCCGTTGTTTCAGTTCGTTGATATCCAGATCAAACTTCTGCAAATTGTCCGCCCAAGAGTGTGTCGGAGACTGGAAGAGCAAGCTCAGAGCGAGGCAGCATGTCAAGGCTGCTGCTGATGCAGGCGCCGCTTTGTGAAATACATGATGATGAAATCTAAATTCCATATAGAATTCTTTCAGGTTTGTAATTATTCTAATGAATATAGCGCCGTAGCAAGCCGATTGCAATAAATATAGCCGCCAGGACTGATTCTGCACGTTGCATTTGCCCACGTGCTGTACTACCATGTAAAACTTGATAGAAGCAATATTGCGAGGAGAAAATATAATATGGCCTTGTGGTCATTTCGCCTGACTCTGGTTCAGAAAATGGTTCTCAGTTTTGCACTTTCCGGATTGTGCCTGTTGACGGCCCTGTCTTACGCCATTTCCGGATTGGGTGCGATGCACAAAATGGAACAGGAAATAGCCGACAAGGATCTCAGGGCTGCTACCATTACGATCAGGCTGCGCGAGTTGATGGTGGCACAGGAACGGTTGTCGGGGAGATTCAGGATATTGAAACATCCTGAATACAAGTCATTGCATGACCAGAATGATCATGACTTCCGTCGTGAAATCAAAATACTCAAAGCCGTTCATGATAGCCCTGCAGTTACTGAACTTGAAAAAGGGTATGAGAGTTATTCCCTATTGGCAAAACGTCTCTTTGGTGGTGACCCGTCCGGTTCGGCGGAGATGAAAAAAAATATTGATTCGGTGCTGAATACCATCAATATCATTAGCGAAGACCAGCGTCAGGATTTATCGGAGAAGCTGGCTTTGTCCGATATACAGGAAGAACACACCGTGGCCTGGTCGCTTGGGCTGGCATTTGCGGGAGTTATCATCTCTTTCCTGATTGCAGGCTGGATGGTTTATTCCTTTGCCAGTTCAATCGGCAAGCTTCAACATGCCACCCATCTGATCGCTTCCGGAGACTTCGATCATGACCCGCGTATCGCATCAGGTGACGAAATCGGCGCTTTGTCACAGGATTTCAGGAGCATGGCTATCAGGCTCAAGGAGCTTGAACAGTTGAGTCTCGACGCGAGTCCTTTAACCCGTTTGCCGGGAAACATCGCCATTGAACGTGTCATCAACAGGCACCTGCGCGACAGGATAACATTTGCCATGTGTTATCTGGACCTGGATAACTTCAAGTCGTACAACGACCGTTATGGCTATATCAAGGCCAGCGAGGTTCTGAAGGAAGTCGGCAAGGTCATTTATGATACGGTCAAGGGACTTGGAAATCAGGATGCTTTCGTCGGCCATATCGGTGGTGATGATTTTGTAGTGGTAATCAGTGCGGAAAGGGCGGAAGCCGCATGCCGGGCAATTATCGGAAGTGTCGATGCGCTGGTGCCATCCTATTATTCCGAGGAGGACCAACGTGCAGGTGCGATCGAGGGTGTTGATCGATATGGTGTTGCCCGAAGATTCCCTTTGATTTCCATATCGATTGCCGCCTTGGTATGCAAACCGGGCGATTATCCCACCGCTGCCGAGATTGCCAGCGCTGCTGCTGTCGTCAAGGATCGTGTCAAGGAATCGGTGGGAAGCAATTATGTGATTGTCAGGAAAGGGGAACTCCGTGAAGCCTGAGAAGTTTTGTTCAGCTTTAATGCTGCTGGTGCTTTTTTCGTTGTCTGGCGGGTGTGGAACGTTTATCGGCAGGAATCTGTCGGTGACCAGGAATGTCTCATCCGCTGAGCGTAACTTCGCCGGAGCTTTGGAAAACCTTCGAGCCGGCAATGAGTCCGTTGCACGTGATCTGCTCGTGCGGGTTGTGAGTGAACCCGGTCAGGCCGGAGTGACTGATGAAGCCCTGTTTCGATTGGCGTTGTTGAATCTTAGGGATGAAAACGGGAAAGGTGAAAGACGGGCGACAGAGCTGATTGAAAGACTGCTGGGTGAGTTCCCGGGCAGTATCTGGTCCCGGCAGGCGGCTCCGTTGGCGGAGTATGTTCAGGAAACGGTTGTCTTGCGTGCCCGAACTCGGGAACTAAAGGCGCTGCGTAACCAGAATCTGTCGTTGAGCCGTGACAACAAGGAGCTTCGCCAAAGTATCGAACGCATCAAGGATCTGGATCTGGAACTGGAAAAGAAGATCAGAAGGTAACACATTAAATAAAATACGGACTTACTTCACTTCCGCTTTTCGCCCTGCTGATATTCCGCCATGAACTTTACTTTATAATCCATAAAACGCCCGTCTCCGATTGCCTGACGAATCTCCTTCATCATCGTCAGATAAAAATGAACGTTGTGGATGGCCGACAATACGGCCGACAGTACCTCGTTGGATACAAACAGGTGATGGATGTATGCCCGGCTGAAGTTCTGGCAGGTATAGCATCCGCAACTTGGGTCGATCGGGAAAAAATCGCGCTTGTAGTTCTTGTTTGTAACCCGGATCCTGCCTCGACGCGTAAACAGTGTTGCGCTTCTGGCGTAGCGGGTCGGGATGACACAGTCAAACATGTCGATACCACGCTCGACACTTTCCAGAATGTCCTCGGGCAGTCCGACGCCCATCAGGTAACGGGGTTTGTTCTCCGGCAGATGCGGCGTCGTGAAGCCAACAATCTTTTTCAGCAGTTCCAGCCCCTCGCCGACGCTGACTCCGCCGATCGCATATCCCGGCAGGTCCAGTTTGCACATCTCCCTTGCGCACAATGCACGCAGATCTTCATATACACTTCCCTGTACAATCCCGAATAATGCCTGGCCGTTGTCGATCATCGCATTCTGGCATTGTTTAAGCCAGCGGATGGTTTTCTTCGTGGATTGCTCGGCGTAGGCTTTTTCGCAGGGGTAGGGGATGCACTCGTCAAATGCCATGATGATGTCCGCGCCCAGATCCTGCTGAATGCGGGTGGCGCTGGCCGGATCAAGGTAGATCTCTTCTCCGCTGATCTCGTGTCTGAAGAAAACGCCATCTTCGGTAATGCGCTTGTTGGGCAGTGAAAAGACCTGGAATCCGCCCGAGTCGGTCAGGATGGGTTTGTTCCAGGACATGAACTTATGCAGGCCGCCCGCCTTTTTAACCAGGCCTTCGCCAGGCTGCAGGTGCAGATGATAGGTGTTTGAAAGTATTATCTGGGCTCCGGTCTCTTCGATCTGGACCGGAGTGAGAGGCTTCATGGCGCCGTGAGTTGCTACCGGCATGAAAATCGGGGTCTGGATGTCTCCCCTTGATGTGCTGACTACGCCGAGTCGTGCGGCGCTAGATTGGTCCTTTTTAAGCAGCCTGAATTCCATTTATATTGTCGCTCCCGGAGTAGTTCTGTGCTGAAAGTACTAACACGAATATCAGGTTAAAAGCAATCATGCCGAAAAAACGCGCTCGGACACAGTTTGAAATTGTATCCTGTATACATAAAATGGTTGCAATTTTTTATAACGATGTCTACTATGCGTTTCATAAAAAAACGAGAGTCTGATAAACGCTACGGTTTCCAAAGCCGCATCAAATACACTTAAAAGGAGGTTGTAATGGTGTTTTTATCCGGATTTCTCTGGCGTGGTCCCCCCCGATGTTTTTGTCCATCCCCATTAAGACTTATTTAATCCAGGCTGTATCAAATCTCTAAAAGGAAGGAATGCTATGCAACTGCTTACGTCTTCAATCGGCAGAAAGATCGTGATGGCGATCACGGGCCAGGCAATGGTTTTATTCGCCGTCGTCCATCTGCTCGGCAACAGCTCTATCTTCGGATGGCTTAACGGCGGTATCAATGCCTATGCCGAACATCTCCACAGCTTGCCTTTGCCAATCATCATCGCTTTTCGTTTGGTCATGCTGGCCCTGGTCTGTATCCATATCTGGTTCGGCATCCAGCTGACCATCGAGAATCGTGGTGGTCGTCCCAGACAGTACGCGGTCAAGTCAGTCCAGAAGGCTACCTTTGCCAGTGAGAACATGATCTGGACCGGCTGTCTGCTGGGACTGTTCCTGGTGTATCATTTGCTGCATTTCACTTTCCAGGTGACCAACCCGGAAACTTCTGCTCTGCAGCACTTGGTTCCGCTGCATGATCAAATGGTTCCGAATGTTCTCGGAATGGTGGTTGCCGGCTTTTCGAACTTCTTTGTAGCGTTCATCTATGCGGTCGCCCTGGTGGTTCTGTTTCTGCATCTCTCCCATGGCATTCAGAGCTTTTTCCAGACAATGGGATGGAGCTGCGACAAGAGTCAGCCGATCATAGTCAAACTCGGGACTCTGGTTGCACTGGTTATGTTCCTTGGATATGTTACCATCCCGCTGACAATTTTTGCCGGCATTCTGAAAGGTTAAGGGGGTTATTGTGATACTTGACGGAAAATGTCCAACCGGACCAATTGAAAAAAGCTGGGATAAACACCGCTTCGACCTGAAGCTGGTCAATCCCGCCAACAAACGCAAATATAACATCATTGTAGTCGGCACCGGCTTGGCCGGCGGCGCAGCTGCCGCCTCATTGGGAGAACTCGGTTACAACGTCCAGGCTTTCTGTTACCAGGACAGTCCACGTCGCGCCCACTCAATTGCCGCACAGGGCGGCATCAACGCCGCTAAAAACTACCCGAGTGACGGCGACTCGATCCTGCGCCTGATGTACGATACCATCAAGGGTGGCGACTTCCGTGCCCGTGAAGCCGATGTTTGGCGTCTCTCGCAGGTTTCCAATAACATCATTGACCAGTGTGTGGCTCAAGGTGTTCCCTTTGGCCGCGATTACGCCGGCTATCTCGACAACCGCTCCTTCGGCGGCGCACAGGTTTCCCGTACCTTTTATTCACGCGGTGAAACAGGTCAGCAGCTGCTCCTGGGTGCCTACTCGGCTCTTTCCCGCCAGATAAAACTCGGCTCGGTCAAGATGTATAACCGTCGCGAGATGCTGGACCTGGTTGTAGTTGACGGTGTAGCCCGTGGTATAACCTGCCGCAATCTGATTACCGGCGCGCTTGAAAGCTACGCGGCCGATGCCGTTTGCCTCTGCACCGGTGGCTATGTCAACGTATTTTATCTTTCAACCAATGCCAAGGGCTGCTCGGTCACGGCCACGTGGAAGGCTGCCAAAAAAGGCGCTTTCTTTGCCAACCCCTGTTACACACAGATCCATCCGACCTGTATCCCGCAGGCTGGCGAATATCAGTCCAAGCTGACCCTGATGTCGGAGTCGCTTCGTAATGACGGTCGTATCTGGGTTCCCAAGAAGAAGGAAGATGTCGGCAAGCGGCCTGAGCAGATTCCCGAGGAGGATCGCGACTATTACCTCGAGCGCAAATACCCGTCCTTCGGTAACCTGGCTCCTCGCGACATCTCATCACGTTCCGCCAAGGAGCAATGCGATGAGGGTCGTGGCGTCGGTCCCGGCGGCCGTGGTGTTTACCTCGATTATGCCGATTCGATCAAGCGTCTCAGTGAGAAGGTTATCTGCGAGCGTTATGGTAACTTGTTCGAAATGTATGAGCGTATCACCGACGACAATGCCTATAAAACCCCGATGCGTATCTATCCCGCGCCGCATTATGCCATGGGCGGCCTGTGGGTGGATTATAACCTGATGAGCAACGTTCCCGGCCTGTTCGTACTGGGCGAGGCCAACTTCTCGGTCCACGGTGCAAACCGCCTGGGTGCCTCGGCCCTCATGCAGGGTCTTTCCGACGGTTACTTCGTCATCCCGTACACCATCGGCGGCTATCTGGCTACTGTCAAGCCTGGTGGAACCAATACAGATCATGCCGAGTTCAAGAAGTCGGCTGAGGATGTCAATTCTACTACAAATAAATTACTCAGCATCAACGGCAAGAAGACTGTTACCGAGTTCCACCGCGATCTGGGCAAGATCATGTGGAACAATGTCGGTATGGCCCGTTCCAAGGAAAGCTTGACCGAGGCTATCAAGCAGATTCCGGTGCTTCGTGACGAGTTCTGGAAAAATCTCAAGGTTACCGGCACCGGGGCAGAACTCAACCAGCAGTTGGAAAATGCCGGTCGTGTGGCTGACTTCCTTGAATTCGGCGAGTTGATGGCACGCGATTCACTGCATCGTGAAGAGTCGTGCGGCGGCCATTTCCGGGTTGAACATCAACTTCCTGACGGGGAAGCCATGCGTAATGACGCCGATTTCTCTTACGTTGGCGCATGGGAGTTCAAGGGGGTTGGCAAGGAACCTGAACTGCACAAGGAACCTCTGAAATTCGAGACTATTCATCTCGCTGTAAGGAGCTACAAATAATGAGCGAACACAAGACCATGACATTGACACTGATTGTGTGGCGCCAGAAGAATGCCAACGATCCTGGTAAATTCGAAACTTACACAGCCAAGGAAATCACCGAGCATCACTCCTTTCTGGAGATGCTTGACGTTGTCAACGAAGACCTGATCAATACAGGTAAAGAGCCGATCGTATTCGATCACGACTGTCGTGAGGGAATCTGCGGTATGTGCTCACAGGTTATTAACGGGGCTCCCCACGGTGGCCAGGATCGTACAACCGTCTGCCAGCTGCACATGCGTAAATTCAAGGATGGCGACACCATCTATATTGAACCGTGGCGTGCTCGTGCTTTCCCGATCGTTAAAGACCTGATCGTGGACCGTGCCGCGCTTGATACGATTATCCAGGCAGGTGGCTATACATCCTGTCATACAGGTGGTGTGCCTGACGGCAACACGATCATGATTCCCAAGCCGATAGCTGAAGAAGCTACCGATGCTGCCGAGTGCATCGGATGTGGGGCTTGTGTGGCCGGATGTCCTAACGGTGCCGCCATGCTCTTTACAGGCGCCAAGGTCTCCCAGTTGGCGCTTCTTCCTCAAGGCCGGCCCGAGGCGGCAGCTCGTGTGAAGAATATGACGGAAGCCATGAAAGAGTGTGGTTTTGGTAATTGCACCAACCACTACGAGTGTCAGGTAGCTTGTCCCAAAGGCGTTAACGTCAAGTTCATCGCCCGCATGAACAGGGAATTCCTCAAGGCACAATTCGCCTGATTTAACTTGCATCAAAATTATGTTATAAGAGGGGCTGCCGTTTGGCAGCCCCTCTCTTTTTTGGAGTTTACGTGGATTTGAACCTTGTGCGATTGATATTTGAAGTGGAAACGAATAACTCTGATGTTGCTGCATTCTATCAGGCGCTGCGGCGCTTTGAGCAACTATTCAGGCAAGCTTGCTGCGGTAATCCGCGGGATGCGTGTATTGCCTGCAAAGAAAAATATTCCTGTTCTTACCGGGCCGTTTTTGCCCAGGATCTGTCAAGCGATCCCGATGTGGTGCGCCGTCATCAAAAACCGCCCCTGCCCTTCGCCTTCAAGTTGAATCAAGTTCCAAATAATGGCTCATATCTGGAAATAAGTCTTGTGGTTGCCGGTAAAGCAATTAATCACCTGGACGTATTTATCAGGTCCGTCCGGCAGATGGTCGAAACGACTCCGGCGCAAAACCATGGCAATGTTTCCTGCATAAGGTGTGTCTATTGCCTGGACTACCAAATGCTGAGGCACAGACTGGATCTCTTGTCATCCGCCAGCCAGAATGTGATTGTTTTATCAAGCCTGGATATCATGGAGAACCCGGTTGGTGGCGAGAACATCAGGCTGGTCATCGAATCCCCGCTGCGACTGCTCCGCGGCGGATCTGAACTGCGCCGCTTTGATTTCAGCGCTTTCCTGCGTTCCCAAATGCGCCGCTGCTCTTCCCTGTTTGCCTATTATGGCGACGGTGAGCTCGATATTGACTTTGCAGGGTTATCGGGCGAGGCCAGTCTGGTCAAGTGTCTTGACGACGGAATTCGCTATTCGCAGCCGCACTGGTCACTGCGCCCGAACCATGCCGGACTGATCGGGATCTCCCGCTTTGCCGGTGTCACGCCGGGAATACTATCCTTACTAACTCTTGGCGCATATATTAATGCCGGTAAGCTCGCTTCTTTCGGGTTTGGAGCATACGTCACGGAAGCCGGTTGACTTCGCACTACTTGACGCTACTGTGCCAATAGTATAACTTGCACAAAATTCACTTTGTTGCAGACGGGTCCATGTGTTTATAAACTGCTTTACGGTAGATGTTGAAGACTGGTTCCATGTCTGCGGTGTTTCCGGGGCGCCGCAGGTGCCGTCAAGTCAATGGCGGGTGTACGATAATACACTGCGCTTGCTTGACCTGTTTGATGAACTCGACATCCACGGCACATTTTTCATGCTTGGCTCGGTTGCATCCGCAAGGCCCGCGCTTGCATCCGAAATTGCGGCGCGCGGACACGAAGTGGCTTCACATGGTTATTCTCATAAACTGGTTTACGAATTGACACCGGATCAATTCCGTCAGGAACTGGTCCGCACCGGCGACCTGATAGCAAGTCAGACCGGTGTGGCGCCCCGCGGATTCAGGGCGCCCCAGTGGTCGCTTGGCGGGCGTACTCCATGGGCATTCGAAATACTTGCCGCGGAAGGGTACCTATATGATTCAAGCTGCACCCCGCTTCCGTTTGTCGGCGATTCTAAAGGTTCTTTATCACCGTATCAATTGGCAACAGCTGCCGGGAATCTGTGGGAAATTCCGCCGCTGGTAACTCCCGGCCGATTTGTGAACTTGCCAAGCGGCGGAGGGTGGGGGTTACGGTTTTTGCCAATGAAGACTATACTTAAGGGTGTGGAATATGCGCATTCCGCCGGAAATCCGGCCGTGATATTTCTGCACCCGCGAGACGTTGACCCGGATGGCCCGAGACTGGCTCTGCCTCTGCTGAAGAGTTTCGCGGCGTACGGCACGCGCAGTGATGCGACTCCGGTCCTCAGAACCCTGGCGCGAACCGGTAAATGCATACCCCTGGGAGAAATGGTGGATTCGTGGCGTTTTGTGTCCTGATACCGGCCTATAACGCGGCCATCACTTTGGCAAATGTACTGGAAGAAGTTTGCGGGCAGGGTTTTGCGGTGGTTGTCGTGGATGACGGTTCAAGCGATGCCACGTCGGCGGTGGCTGGCGCTTATCCCGTTACCCTGCTGTCGCACACCGGCAACCTGGGCAAGGGGGCTGCCTTGATGAGCGGGTTCCGCTGGGCTGTTGAAAACGGATTTGACGGTGTCGTCACGCTGGACGCCGATGGTCAGCACGACCCTTTATCTATTACACCTCTTGCGACAGCGGCCATTGACGGGCACTTCGGCATTCTGATAGCATCCCGGTATACCCAGTTTAGTGAAATGTCCGGCCTGCGCAAGTTCTGGAACCGTTTCGGTGTATGGTGCATTCGCAAACGCACCGGATTCGAAATCAGCGACAGCCAATCAGGATTCAGGTATTATTCGACTGCGTTGCTGGCGGGTGTAACACTGACCAAGAACGGCTATGACCTGGAAATGGAAGTCCTGATCAAGGCCTGGAAGAGCGGATATACGATCGGTTCGCTGCCGGTTGCGGCACGTGTCGCGGACGGACGTTCAACCAGCCACTACCGTCCGGTGCGGGACACATGGAACATCAGCATGACTTTCTTACGCTACATGTGATGGAGAAACTATGATTCAATCGCTGAAAAACTATACCAAAGAAAAGGTTCTCTCTTACCTGCTGTCGATGGCGACGAACTCTTCCGATGAAACGCTTGTAAAGATGACGCACCTGATGGAACTGCTTCCCAAGAAGGATTACTACAAGGAGCGTATCCGCTGGGTGCGCGGGCTGATTCGCGATAAACATCCCAGCATCGAGTTCCCCAGGCGCATTCTGCGCGAACTCCATCCCAATCAACGTGACAAGTGGATCAGCAATCTGGCGATCAATCACCTGCTGAACGGCACCAACAAACGCAAGGAGTGGGCTGACCGTAACGGATTCTATCCTCCCTCCACGGTTGTGATCAGTCCGACCATGAAATGCGACCTGAACTGTTACGGCTGCTATGCCGGCGACTATGGCAAATCACTGGAGCTGACACTGGACGAGCTGGATTCGATCCTGATGCAGATGAAGGAGATGGGGGTCTATTTCGCGGTGATTTCCGGCGGAGAGCCTTTCTACATGAAAGGGATCTTCGAGATCTTCAAGAAGCACAGTGACATGGCCTTCCTGGTGTTCACCCACGGCGGCCTGATCGATGAACAGATGGTCGAAAAGCTGATCGAAGTCGGTAATGTGATGCCATCCTTCTCGCTGGAAGGGTACGAACAGGAAACCGATGCCAGGCGTGGCGCCGGCCACTTCAACAAGGTTATGCGCGCCATGGACCTCTTGCGCGCAGGCGGCCTGTCATATTGCGGTTCTTTCACCCATTCCCGTAAAAACTCGGACATCATCACCAACCCGGAATACATCGACATGCTGCTTTCAAAAGGCGTGTTTGCGCTCTGGCTGTTCTCCTATGTCCCGGTCGGCCGCCAGCCGGACGTGGAACTGATGCCTACCCCGGAACAGCGGGACGGTCTCCGCCGGAGTGTGGCCGCATTCAGGGATGAAAAGCCGATGCTCTTCATCGACTTCTGGAACGATGGCCCCATGGTTTCCGGCTGTCTGGCGGGGGGGAGGAAATATTTCCACATCAACGCCAACGGTGACATCGAACCCTGCGTCTTCTGCCATTATGCCGTCGATAATATTCGTAGCACCAGCATTCGCGATGCGCTGGCTTCGCCGCTCTTCAGGAAAATCCGGGAGAAGCAGGGCGAGCATGACAATCTGCTGCGCCCCTGCATGCTGATCGACCATCCCGAAGTCGGCCGTGAACTGTTCGCATCGGAAGGCGCCTATGCGACCCACGAAGGCGCGGATGAGATCTTCACCGGCCTGGCGGAGCAGATGGATGCCTATTCAAAGGACTATGCGGTGATAGCCGATGAAGCCTGGCAGGATGAGTTCAAGGATCATGCTGTAAGAAAGAAAAGGGCTCGCATCAAGTGACGACCCTTGTGATGTGGTGGTAAAACAGCTGACATGACGGTTTATAACGGTATCAGCATGTTCTTTCTCAATCTTTTTACGATTCTGGTTCCGCGCCGGATCGTGCCGCCGATCGCTTTTGTCTCCGGACTTGTGACCTATCTGCTGGCAACGCGGCAGATGCGTGGCCTGCGTTCCAACCTGCGCGTGGTTACCGGCAGCAAAAACGTGGAACTGCTGATGATCTCGTGTCTTTACAAGTATTGCCGCAACTGGACCGATGTGATGCTGATGCTTCGGCTGCACGGTTCACGGCTGCAGGCGCTGATCGGTCGCCGCAGTTCGCAGAATGCTCTGGATGAAGCCCTGGCGGCCGGCAACGGCGCCATCCTGGTGTCGCCGCATCTGGGCAACTGGGAATTGGGCGGGCTGGGGCTGGCCGACCTGGGATACCGCTTGAACGTGCTGACGTTCCGTGAGCCGGATCAGAAGGTGAACGATCTTCGCGAAAAGGTCCGGGGTGAGCGTGGCATCGGCATAATTTACGTGGACCGGGATGACACTTCGCCGCTGGCGATCATCGAGGCGATCAACGCGCTGCGCCGCAACGAGGTGCTCTGCCTGCTGGGTGAGCGGGACGGATCTTCAAATACGATTCAGCTCGATTTCTTCGGCAGGACTACCCCGTTTCCAAGCGGCGCAGCCTACCTGGCCCTGGCCAGCGGAGCGCCGGTGATACCGGTCTTTGTGCCGCTGGAAGGGGATCTTTACGCAACACTGATGGAGGAGCCGATATATTTCCGTGGTGGACACGGACAGCATGCCCAGGCCATTCAGAGCGGCATGCAGCGCCTGGCGGCTGTTTTTGAAGATTACATCCGGCGCTATCCTGACCAATGGTACAATTTTTTCGATTTCTGGAAGCTGGATAAGGAAAAAAATTAGAAATTGAGTATTTCAAAACATAATGAGAGGTATCGCATGTCCGATGAATTAATTCCAAAGGTTAAACAGATGATCATAGACAGTCTTCGCATTGAAGGGATGTCACCCTCCGAAATCGAGACCGACGCCCCGCTTTTCGGCGAAGGGCTGGGACTGGACTCCATCGACGCCCTGCAGCTGGTAGTTGCCATGGAAAAGGAATTTGGTGTCGTGGTGCCGGATGCGGCCACCGGTTCCAAGGTGTTTGCTTCGGTTCGCAGCATGGCCGATTATATCGCGGAAAATAAGCAGTGAAGATTCTTTTCATCTCGCCTGGCTGGGAAAAGGGCCGATTGTGGGGGGAGCTGGCCTTCAAGTTTCCCACCCTGTCCCTGGCTTCCATCGCCGCGGTAACTCCGCCGGAGTGGGATGTGGCGCTGCTGGACGACAATTTTGAAAAGATCGATTATGCCAGCGATGCCGACATCATCGCGCTGACCGCCATGACCCCCCAGGCGCCGCGTGCCTACCTGATTGCCGACGAGTTTCGCCGTCGTGGCAAGACGGTTGTGATGGGCGGTTTTCATGCCAGCAACATGCCCGACGAAGCGTTAAACCATGTTGATGCGGTTGTTGTGGGAGAGGGGGAGGTCGTCTGGCCCCGGCTGCTTTCCGACTTTCGGGATGGCACGCTGCAGCGCAGGTACCAGGCCGAAAGCCAGTTGGCCATGGATTCGATTCCGGTGGCCCGGCGCGAGCTGTTCAAGGGCAAGCGCTACCTGCTGACAAACACGATCCAGACCACCCGAGGCTGTCCCTTTGACTGCGAGTTCTGTTCGGTTACCGCATTTTACGGCCGCAAATACCGCAAAAGACCGGTTGACAGTATCCTAAAGGAACTGGTTCAACTGCGTAAATCCAACTCTTTTGCTTTTTTTGTGGATGACAATCTGGTTGCTGACCGCAAATATGCACTGGAACTGTTTGCCGGCATGAAGGGCATGGACTTCAAATGGCTCTCCCATTCCCCGATCGATTTTGCCGGTGACCGTGAACTGATCAAGGCCGCCGGTGAAGCCGGCTGTGTAGGAATGTTCGTCGGATTCGAGTCGCTCAACCAGGATTCCCTGGCGGCCATGGGCAAGGTTACCAACCGGGCCAAGTCCTACCTGGAGAATGCCAAGGCTTTTCGGGATAACGGCATCGGTATCCTGGGTTCTTTTGTACTCGGATATGACGGCGATACCCCGGCTGTTTTCGAACAGTTGCTGCGCTTCTGCGAGGAAGCGCGCATCGAAGCCGCAATTTTCCCGCTTCTGACACCCTATCCCGGCACGGCCGTGCGCCGCCGCCTGGAAGCCGAAGGGCGGATCATCTCCAACGACTGGCGTGACTACGACATGGAACATGTCAATTTCAAGCCGGCCGGCATGAGTATCGAGGAGCTGCAACAGGGGTATGACTGGCTTAACGCCTCCTTCTATTCATTCACCTCGATGTATCGCCGGCTGTTCAAACTGCATCGCTCGGTACAGGTGTTCGGTCCGATGAATTTAGGTTTCCGTGCCGCGTTGCGCCGCAAGAGCAGGGTCGCATGACGGGCAAGCCCCGGCTGTTACTGGTTTATCCGGCCACCCACAAACTGGGTTGGGTCAAGCGTTTCCAGCTGCCTTCCCTGTCGCTCAATCAGGTCGCGGCCGCTACTCCGACGGAATGGCAGGTTACAATCGTGGACGAAGTCCAGGAAAGTATCCGCTATGACGAACATTACGACCTGGTGGGGATCACGGCCATGACCCACCAGGCGCTGCACGCCTACCAGATCGCGGACCGTTTCCGGCGGCAGGGCGTACCGGTGGTGTTGGGGGGCATTCATCCAACGGTGCTGCCGGACGAGGCGGCCGCCCATGCCGATGCGGTTGTTATCGGAGAGGCCGAGCCGGTCTGGGGCGGATTGCTGGATGATTTTCAGGCCGGGCAACTCAAACCGTTCTATCGCTCCGTTCCTGCCGGAGACCGGCTGGTGATTCCCTGGAGTCGCCGCGAACTGCTGGCGGGGCGCAAGTACCTCACCACCCAGACTCTCCAGGCCAGCCGCGGATGTCCCTACGATTGCTCCTTCTGTACCGTGACCCCCTATTTCGGCAATACCTTCCGCTACCGCGATCCCGAGGACATACTGGCCGAGCTGCGTACCTACCGGGGCAAGCTGACCATTTTTCTGGACGACAACATCCTGGGTGATCCGCGCAAGGCCAAACCGATTCTGGCCGGAATGGTCGGCATGGGGTTGCGCTGGGGGGGGCAGGCCAACCTCCGTTTCGCGGAGGACCCTGAGATGGTCAGGCTGCTGGCCGCTTCCGGCTGTGTCGGCATCTTTGTCGGCCTGGAATCGGCAGATGGTGTTCACGCCAATCATCCCAAAACCTCCGGCAGTTCGTCCCAGGCCGATCTTATCAAGCGGATCCGCGACACCGGAGTGGTTGTGGAGGCCTCGGTGATCTTCGGTTTCGACGATCACGACCAGGGCATTTTCGAGCGAACGGTCCGTTTCCTGGAAAAGTGCGCTCCCAGTCTTCCGACAATGCACATCCTGACCCCCTATCCGGGAACTGCCCTTTATAAACAGTTCCAGCAACAGGGGCGCATGCTGCATACCGACTGGCAACGCTACGACCATGGCCAGGTCGTCTACCGTCCCCGCTTGATGACACCGGAACAGCTTTACCGTGGCTGGGTCGAAGCCCGTCGCGAGGCGTACAGCTGGTCGGCGATCGCAGCGCGGGTGCTGCAGAGTCCCGGCAAGTCGATCAACCTCATGTACAACATACTGCGTCGCGGCGGTATCTATGGCCGTGACTACTCCGTTCCCGGTTTTTACGACCCCGCCTCGGCGGATATGTCGGCAGAGAACGCGACCGCATCCGTGTCCGGCGGTTTTGCAGAGCGAATAGCACAATAGAGGAATTAACCATGAACTGCTGGATGTTTCCGGGGCAACCCTTGCGTCATAACCAACCTTTTCCCGAAACGGCGGATGGCGCCGAAATTATCAACCTGTGCCGCAATGCGACCGGCTTCGATCCGTCAACCTGGCAGGATGACGGCGGACTTAACGGCGAACATGTCCGCCTGCAGATTTACGGCACCGCTTTCAGTCTCTGCCGCACCCGCCTGCTGCGCTCTTCGGGGCAGGAACCGGATATGGTTCTTGAACACAGCATGGGCATCTATGCCGCCCTGGCGGCCTGTGATTGTATTTCGGAGCGGGAGGCGCTGGAGATGACAGCCCGGGTCGGCGTTGTTCTGGCCCGTATGTCGGAAGATAAACGCTATGCCCTGGGTTGCATCATCGGACTGGGGTGCCCTGCGGTGGAGACGGCCGCCGCCAATCACGGCGTATATGTTGCCAACTTCAATACTTCCAGTCATTTCCTTTTGTCCGGCGAACGTTCACGGATCATGGCCGCGGTGGAGGAGTGCGCGGCAGCGGGGGCCTTTTCGCTGTCGGTCTTTGAATGTGACGCGCCGCTGCATACGCCGTTGATTGTGGAGGTGGCAACCGAGCTGGAGTCGATCTTCTCGGATTACGACTATGCCGGACCGCGGGTTCCACTGTTGGATCACATCGGGCAACAGCCGCTGACATCCTCGCGGATTCCGGCCTTCCTGCTGGATGAACTACTCAGTCCGGTCTGGTGGCAGCAGAGCTACAGAGCCGCCGGCAAGCTGGGCGCCAGCACATTTGTCGAGGTCGGAGCCGGCGACGCGCTGAAGAAATTCAACCGCTGGATCGACAGCGAGAGCAGATGATGAAATATCACGAAACCGGCATAAAGGTCCGTTTTAACGAAGTCGATGCCTACCGGGTGGCCTGGCACGGCCATTATGTGGCCTGGATGGAGATCGGCCGCAGCGAGCTGGCCGGCAGGTTCGGGCTGGACGCCTTCCAATTGGCAGAACTTGGCTATCTGGGGCCGGTGGTCAGCCTGGAGATAAAATACCTGCGGCCGGCCCGTTTCAATGACGAGCTGACGGTTCGTACCCGAATAGTGCCGGGCGAGTCCGCTACGCTGGTGTTCGAGAGCGTTATCGTTGACTGCAACGGAGTAAAACTGGCATCCGGTCTGACGACCCACGCGCTGACCGGCCTGGACGGAGTGCTGCAGTTCCAGCTTCCGGCCACGGTGGCCGAACGCATGGATGCGATGATGGCCTGGTTGGCCGAACCATGAAAATATTGCTGGTATCGGCCAATCGAGAGCGCTCCCCCTATCCGGTCTTCCCGATCGGCTTGTCCTATCTGGCCGGACCGCTCCAGGCCGCCGGGCATGAACTGGCGGTGCTGGATCTCTGTTTCGAACCGGAGCCGGAAACGGCTCTGCACGAAAAACTATGTGACTTTGCACCTACCCTGGTCGTGATCTCCCTGCGCAACATCGATAATGTCACCTGGCCCAACAGCCGTTCCTATCTGGAGGGGGTCAAGGCCGTTGTTGACGGCTGCCGCGAACATGCCCTGGTGGTCGTGGGTGGCTCCGGTTTTTCGCTGATGCCGGTGGAAACCCTGGCATACCTTGACGCCGATTACGGCGTGGTGGGGGAGGGTGAAGAGCTGCTGCCACGTCTGGTGGAGTTTATCGAACGGGGTGAACAGCCTGCCGGTCTGCCCGGTCTGCTGTCACGGGGGAGCGATGCTTTTCTGCCGCCTTTGCCTGTGGAGCGGATCGGTACCCCCGAGAGAACTCTTTTCGACGTTTCCCGCTATCAGAGCGACGGCGGCATGGCCAATGTGCAGACCAAGCGCGGTTGTCCCTTTGCCTGTGTCTACTGCACCTATCCGCTTTTGGAAGGTCGCCGCATGCGGCTTCGTCCGGTGGCGGAGATCATTGCCGAGATCAGGATGCTGGTTGATGAGCAGGCCGTCACTTACATCTATTTTGTCGATGACATCTTCAATTATCCGCCCGAATTTGCGGAATCACTCTGCCAGGCGCTGATTGCCGAAAAACTCCGGGTCAACTGGACCGCATTCATCAACCCGGCCTTCATATCGCCGCAACTTCTGGATGCGATGCTGGCAGCGGGTTGCGATGCAATCGAATACGGCACCGAGTCCGGCTCGCCGTCCATGCTGAAAAATCTCGGCAAATCCTTCACGGTCGATGACCTACGCCTGGCTTCGCAACTCTGTCGCGAGCGCAATCTGGATTTTGCCCATTACATCCTCTTCGGAGGACCGGGTGAAACGCGGGATACCGTGCTGGAGAGTTTTTCCCTGATGGACGAACTGCAACCGACCGCGGTAATCGCGATGACCGGTATCCGCATCTTTCCCGGCACGGCGCTGTATCGGACCGCTCTTGAGGAAAAGATCGTTGATGCTGGCACCAACATGCTTGAACCGGTTTTTTACATCTCCCCGCACGTCAGGGAATTCCTGGCGGAGCTGGTTATAGAGCAGGCGGTGTCGCGCAGGAACTGGGTCGTTCCGGGACTGGAAGTAAACATCAGCGACGCCATGCTGGACGCGATGCGCATGTTTCAGGTCAAAGGCCCGCTCTGGAAGCTGATCAAGCGGATGGGGAGGAGCAGGGTCAGGCCGATGTGATAGTTGTTTTCAGGCGTTGTATTTGTGACGTGTCTCAAATTTTGTAGGTCCGGTACTTTGTAGAAGGCTGTAGATTATTGTGTGCGAGGTTTGCGAACCATGGTTGTGGTTTGATAACAAATATTCGAAAGTCAAACCTGACCTCAGGGTGTTCCCAGAATTGGATAGAAGCATCTCATATAGGATACCTCGAAAGCATCCTATATGAGATACCAAGAGCATCCCATATAGGATGCATTGTCTTATATAAGATGCTTTTCTAACGGCATAATAAGATGTTGGTCGCAATCCAAACGAATGAGAATAAATATTCACGATTCACGAAAGGCTATATGGCGACTCTATTTGAGTTTGAGCTAGCACCTGTAGAGAAGATTACGCCTTGGGGAACGCCTGATAACCCAAGTTTAAGCTGGTTTGCGCTAACAGATGGATGGTTTCGAATGCCCGTCGGTCAACAGGTTCTTTTCCAATATACCGACGAGATCTTGATGCACTGGGGTGTAAACGAGCGCGACGCCAACTACCAAATTGCTGCTTTTGCTAGAGATATTCTTGGCGCCGTGGCGGCTGGGACTGCATCGCTTCCAGAAAAAACAGAGTATTTAGCCTCAAGTTGGGACGTCCTCACGATGCTACGACTCAATGATTCCACTGAGATAAATGAAGATCTCTCCTATGCAGCGTGGCGCTGGCTCGAAGAGCGGTCGCCATGGACATCCTATTTGGTCGCATGTCCTAATTTTCAATTTATACGTATTGGTGATCAACTATATATTCACTGGGATAATCGTAACGAGCTAATTGACGGCATTTCAGTATGGACCGCACAGCAGGGTGTGCATGTCCTGCCGGTTTCGGAGTTCATTGAACAGTGCCGGAGCTTCATGGAACACCTGCTCAACGCAATGAGTGAACGAATTGCTGCGATAGAAACCGGCGGGATAGTTCCACAGGCCCCTGTGAGTTCAGCGTCCCTTTGGGAGCAACACGCAACTTGGCAGGAAGAATTCGCATCGTACTTCCAGGAATACGAGCCTGACATTGCTTGGAAGGAGACAGAACAAGCAATTCACCTCATCGCACAGAAAAAGGGTATTCCGTTCTGACTATCTGTGCCTCGGAGGGTAGCCCAACCAGCCCCATGGACGCCGACCGCCCGAAAAACCTGGGCGGGCGGGTCATGGGGGCACCCCGTTAAACCATAAAATGGAAAATAATTTTCAAATCATAGAATCATTAGTAGGTGGGATTCAGTTTTTTGAGGTCTGGGGCGAGTGTTTCAGTCAGGAAGACTTGTTTTCTTTTGTCGGCAAAGAACAGTTTATGTGCACTTTTGGGTTTAAGCCTGACTCTGACTCCTTAGCCAAGTTTGGTCAAACTATTACAGGCGTCATTTTCTATTCAAAGGATGAACTTGAAGCTGACACAAGTGGCTGCAATTTTAACCTGCCCACCATAAGAATAGACTCTCCGATGCCTGACCTTAATCAATCCCAGCGTGAAGACCTGAAATATGGGGGTCTCCTCATAACTGACATTGCATATTTATGTTTCAGCCCTTACAAGCAAATAGAAGAGCATCATGAAAGTGGTGAGAAAAAAGTACCGAATATCATCTACATACCCTATGAAGACGACCCCAAAATTGATA
>JAURXC010000246.1 GCA_030654645.1 Deltaproteobacteria bacterium
AGATATCGATCGGTTTTTTCAAATTGCCGGCCATCAACATCCCGATTTTCTCGACCAGATGGGGCCGGGGATAGAATGGCGCAAGTCCGAGCAGCAGCACTACCGGAATCAGAAACCTGTAGTCGAGCATGTTCAGCTGACGGTTATTTGACATCATTTTCACCGGTAATATAGTCCGGAGGCAAGTCGCACGCAGTCGGGATCTGATGTGGTATCGGATAACGGATGCCGGCCTTATGGGTTGCCGCCAGACCGGCGGCTGTTCTCTCCAGCCATCCGAATGGAATGCCGACAATTAGTTCATGGTCCTGGGCCGCGGCGAAACGCCGATCCCCCATGCAGGGGATTTCAACCGCAGGTTCGCCGGTCATTGCGACTTGAGCAACAGCCCGGGAGCAGACGCCGGCATCCCCGGATGTTCTCATGACAAATTCGCCCCCCTGCTGGTAAAGAAAAGCCTGGGTAAAGCGCATCGCCTGTGCGGAGTTTACATAGATGACCACCAGATCGGGAACCATCCCTTCCACCGGCCTTGACAACGGGTATGTCAATACACCCATGACGCCGGTTTTAACGCGCGGCATCAGACCCTGCATGGCTGCCGCTGCCTGCAGGTTCTCCTGGTACACACCGGCGTTGACCGTGCCATCGGCAATTCTCCGCGGGGTGGCTATCAAGCCCGTGCAACAGGCGCCGATCACGCAATGGGCATTGGCTGCGTCGGTCCAGGTTGACCACGAATACATCCGGCTATAGGCGATCTGCTGGCAGATCGCCAGCCGTTCTCCCCTCAGCCTGACCTTTTTTCCTTCGAGCAGGGCCGGATCACGCACCAGATTAACCCCGACTGCATGTGTAGCCGGGTTGACAGTCTCTTTTAGCGTTGCCAGGAAATGATCCATTGTTTGCTTCCTCCTTGTTCCCCTGCGTTCGGAGTTATTTAATTCCAATTCCATATCAAAGCCCTATCTTCGTTGGCTTGTCTTCGGCTCCTCAACGTACTGAAATGTACGCCTCAAAGCCTCAATCCTCGCCGCCTTGATATCATCTTTGATCTGGAACCGGAATAATTCCAGCACAGCGGTGATATTACTCGCTTGTGATTATTCCGGTTTTCGTCTTTTAATTCAAGTTGTGATTGTTATTAATATGTCCTTGAAGGTATCAGGTGTTTCAATCCGTTTGTTGACATATGCAATGAACTCCGGCGATTTCGGCTGAAAGCAAAACTGCCTTGCAGAAAAGCACCCGGATCATGTATCTTGATTCATTACATCTGAATCGATGAAAGGTTTCTTATATGCTGGACGCACGTCTGATCAATCAATTGACGGCTATAGTCGGCCAGGAAAATATCGCTACCAGTAAACAGGACATGATCTGCTACGGCTATGACGCTACCCAGATGGAATTCCTGCCGGATGCGGTGGTACACCCGGCCAATGCCGACGAGGTTTCTGCTGTCCTCAAGCTGGCCAACCGCGAGCATTTCCCGGTTTTCCCGCGCGGCGCGGGGAGCGGATTTACCGGTGGAGCGCTGCCGAAGGCGGGCGGTGTTGTGCTGGTGACTACCCGCATGAACCGCATCCTGCGGATCGATACCGAAAACCTGATCGCCGAGGTTGAACCGGGAGTCGTTACCGAACAGTTCCAGATCGCGGTCGAGAAGCTGGGTCTGTTCTATCCGCCCGATCCGGCCTCGCTCAAGTTTTCGACCCTGGGGGGCAATGTGGCCGAGAACGCCGGCGGTCCTCGCTGCGTCAAGTACGGCGTCACCCGCGACTTCGTGATGGGGCTGGAGGTGGTGCTGCCGACCGGCGAGATCATCCGCGTTGGTGGCGAGACCTACAAGGCCGTGGTCGGCTATGACATGACCCGCCTGTTGTGCGGCAGCGAAGGGACGCTGGGGGTCATGACCAAGATCATCTTCAAGCTGCTGCCGTTCCCGGACGCGAAGAAAACCATGCTGACGATCTTCGATTCGATTGACGGCGCCGCCAAGGCGGTTTCGACGATCATCGGCAACAAGATCATTCCGACCACGCTGGAATTCATGGATTATGCCACGCTGCAGTGTGTCGAGCGGCGCTTCAGCCTGGGGATTCCGGCCGAGGGCAGGGCGGTTCTGCTGATCGAGGTTGACGGCGACCGCGATCTGATCGAGAAGCAGGCGGCCAGGATTCACGAGCTGATAAAACCGTTGGGGCTGGTACAGTTCCGCGCCGCCAGGGACGCCGCCGAGTCGGAAGAGCTTTGGCGTGTGCGGCGTTTGGTATCTCCGTCGCTGCGGGACATCAATCCCACCAAGTACAACGAGGACATCGTCGTGCCGCGCAGCAAGGTGCCGGATGTGATCCGCACGATCGAAAAGATCCAGCAGAAATATGATATTCCGATCGTCAACTTCGGCCATGCCGGCGACGGCAATATCCATGTCAATATCATGATCGACAAGGATATCCCCGGCATGGATGACAAGGCGCACCAGGCGATCCGCGAGGTGTTCCAGGCAGCCTTGGACCTGAACGGCACCATGTCGGGCGAGCACGGGGTCGGCCTTTCCAAGGCGCCCTACATCGAGCTGGAATTGTCCCCGCAGCAGATCGGCGCGATGAAGGCTATCAAGGCTGCTCTTGATCCGAACAATATAATGAATCCAGGCAAAATGTTTCCATGGGAGGAACAACAGTCATGACGCAAGATCCGAACAAGGAAATCCAGGAGTCCTCGCTGATAGGACGTATTCTGTCAATGGAGGCGCTGCTGATGCTGATGGGCATCGCTTCGCTGGTTTATGGCATCGTCTACGACATGACCATGAATATTTTCTGGGGTGTCGTGATCATTCCCGGTGTATTCGTGCTGCACAAGATTCGCAAAAAGGACTGGACCAAGCACTGGCAGGAAATGGAAGCCGAGCATAAGGCGATTCAGGAGTACGAGGAGCGCAAAAAGAACGCCCGGTTGCAGCAGAAGGAAAAACAGGATGAAAAATAACAAGCATGGATCGATAGTGCTGGCCTCGGCTTCGCCGCGCCGAACCGAGTTGATGGAACTGGCCGGCCTGACATTTAACGTCGTACCGGCTGATATCTGCGAAGACGTGCTGCCCGGGGAGGCGCCCGTTGATCACGTGCTGCGCCTGTCGCGGGAGAAGGCCGACGCGGTGGCAGCTGCAACCGAGGGGCGCTTCTTCATCGGTGCCGATACCATCGTTGTCCTGGATGGCGCCATACTCGGCAAGCCGGTCGATGAAGCGGACGCTTACAGGATGCTGGCGGCCCTCTCCGGCAGGGAACACGAAGTGATTACCGGCTTTACCGTGTTTGACAAGGTCAGCTGTATCCACATCAGCCGCAGTGTCAGCACCGAGGTTACCTTCAAGGCGCTGGATGAGCGGGAAATCAACAGCTATATCGCCAGCGGCTGCCCGATGGACAAGGCCGGCGCCTATGCCATCCAGGGCGGCGCGGTTCACTTCGTCCGCTCGATCAGCGGTTCGTACACCAACGTGATCGGCCTGCCGATGACCGAACTGTACGAGGTGTTGCAGGCGATGCAGGCACTGGAATAGACCGGAGTCCGCCATGTCCGTTTCCCGAAACCTTTCAAATATCAGGCTGCGCATCAGGGCGGCTGCCGAAGCGGCCGGCCGCGATCCCGATGCCGTGCGCCTGGTAGCGGTATCAAAAACCCGTCCCGCGACGGATATCATCGAAGCCTTCCATGCCGGCCAGACGGTTTTCGGCGAGAATTACATCCAGGAACTGACAGCTAAGCTGGACCAGGTGCATGAACCGGTCGAGTGGCACGTGATCGGCCACCTGCAGAGCAACAAGGTCAAGTACATCGCCGGCCGGGTGGCGCTGATCCATTCGGTGGACCGGCTCTCGCTGGCCGAGGAGATCAGCCGCCAGTGGGGCCGGCTGGAGCTGGTCTGCCCGGTGCTGATCCAGGTCAACATCTCCGGCGAGTCCACCAAGTCCGGTACCACCGGGGAAGAGGCGCTGCAACTGGTCAGGGAATGCGCCCTGTTGCCGAACATCAGGGTGCGGGGGCTGATGACGATGCCGCCTTTTTTTGATGATCCGGAAGCGGCCCGACCCTTTTTTGCCGGCTTGCGCCGTCTCTCCGCCGTGATTGATGAGGCCGGAATAGCGGGCGTCGAGATGCGCGAGCTTTCCATGGGCATGTCGGGTGACTTCGAGGCCGCCATACAGGAAGGCGCGACCCTGGTGCGGGTCGGGACGGCCATCTTCGGGGAACGCTGATCATGCCCGCCCCGGTCAGCAGCCGGTACAGGCTGCTTCGGAGCTGAAAACGATATTCATGTAACGTATTCTAATGTTGATCATCCCCCGGACCAGGAGTCAGGGGGCTTTTTTGTGAAAAACATCGCGGTCAAACCATGATCATTTCCGCCAGCAGGCGCACCGACATACCGGCATTCCATGCCGATTGGTTCATGACACGGGTGCGGGAGGGCTTTTTCCACCGGGTCAACCCCTTCAACAGCCGGCAGGTCACCGCAGTCAGCCTGAAGCCGCGGGATGTGGATGCGATCTGCTTCTGGAGCAAAAATCCCAAGCCGCTTTTCAGGCATCTGGATGAACTGGACCGGCGCGGCCTGAACTACTATTTCCAATTCACCCTCAATCCGTACGACACGACCTTTGAACCGAATCTGCCGCCGCTACGGGAGCGCATCCATACGATGCTTGAACTGGCGGCGCGCATCGGCCCGGAGAGGGTGGTGTGGCGCTATGACCCGATCATCCTTTCCAGCGTCACAGCGGTGGCCTGGCATCTGGAAAAGCTGGATGAACTTTCCGGACAGCTCCGCCAGGCCAGCAGGAGACTGGTCATAAGTTTTCACGATTTCTACGGCCGGGGGCGGGGACGGCTGCGGCGGGCATTGCGGGGCACCGGTATCACTCTGGAGGATATCACCGCGCGGGAGCGGCGGGGAGAGCTGGAACAGATCGCGAGTGGTTTCAGGTTGATCGCCGACCGCGACAATCTGCAGATATTCTCCTGCAGCGAGGAGCTGGAGCTGGCTGACTTCGGGATCGCACATGGCGCCTGCATCGACGCCAGCCTGATCCGTAGCCTGTTCGGAGCCAATGCTTCACTACGCAAGGACAAAAACCAGCGCAAGGCCTGCAACTGCGTCGAGTCGGCGGACATGGGCAGCTACAACAGCTGCGCGTTCAGATGCGCTTACTGCTACGCCAATTTCAACGAGGGGATGATCGAAAGCAACCTGAGCAGGCATTACCCGGACAGCCCGGCGTTATTGGGTCGCCATGAGGGGCCGCTTGAAATCATCACGTCGCTGGACAAAAGGAAAAAGCGATAGACCTTAAACAGCCTTTTCCAGTTCCAGCAGCGCCGCCTTGCGTTCCACTCCCCCGGCGTAGCCGGTCAGGGAGCCGTCAGCTCCCAGCACGCGGTGGCACGGGATGATGATTGCAATCGGGTTGCGTCCCACGGCGCCACCCACCGCCTGGGCGGCCGGGACGCGCACCTGGCGCTGTTCAGCCAGACGTCCGGCCAGTGCGCCGTATGTGACTGTTGTTCCGGAAGGTATGCCGCGCAACAACTCCCAGACCGCCATCTGGAACGTGGTTCCCCTGGGGCCAGCGGTAGCTCGAATGTTTGCAGCCGTCCGGCGAAATAATCATCCAGTTGTTCGCGTAGCTCGATAAAAAGCGGATGATCCGGATCGTGCCGCCACTCCCCGGTATTTTCAGGCGCGTATTTCTGGCCGACAAAGCGCAGTTCAGTCAAGGCTCCCTGATCCGCCAGCGCGATCATTTCACCCAAAGGTGTCTGAATATCGCATTTGCTTTTCATTTCAGTTTCTCCACTCTAATCGATGCGTTGTGCTCTTAATGCTTTAATGATAGCACGGTGCGGATATGTCTGTACGCTGTTTTGAATTACGATGCAAAATTACATGCAGATGCCGGTAAACCACCGTAATCTCGCTCTTGCCGCCTGAAACCGCTTGACACCGTTTGACGAGCGGAATAAAAGTTGAGGAAAGAATACTGCTCAGCGACTTGCCAAGGGGGATATATGAAGGTCGTTACGCTGCTGGGAAGCCCGCGTTCAGGAAAGACAGCGCCTCCATTGCCAACAGCTTCACGGAAAGCGCCGCACAGTTGGGCGCGGAAACCCGCACATTCGAGCTGAACCGGCTCAACTATTGCGGCTGCCAGGGGTGCTATGCCTGTAAGCAATCCCTTGACCACTGTATATTGAACGATGACCTGAGCGAGGTGCTGAGCGCGGTCAAGGAGGCCGACCTGGTCGTGCTGGCTTCGCCGGTTTATTACGGCGATGTCACCGCGCAGCTCAAGGGTTTTATCGACCGGAGCTACTCTTATCTCAAACCGGATTACCTGAGCAACCCGCAACCGAGCCGGCTCAGCCCCAAAAAACTGGTTTTCGCGCTGGTCCAGGGACATCCGGACCAAACGTATTTCGCCGACATCTTCCCGCGCTACGAAGTCTTCCTCAAATGGATGGGATTCAGCGAAACCCGCCTGATACGCGTCTGCGGCATAGGGCCGGCCAGCATTGACGAGGTTCCGGAATCGGTCCTGAATCAGGCCGGAGAAATGGCCCGGGAGATGTTGGCATAGTCTTGTCAAAGGAGTTCGCATGTGGGAGACGATTCGCGCCGAGATCAGCCATTTTGTGCGGGAGAACTGGGAAAACCGTTTCCCAAATAGCAACGAGCCATATTTTGACGATGCGCTGATCGGCTTCGCGGCGGCAGGCGACCCGATCTTCAGAGAGTACAAACGAATCATCGGCGATTTCCACCAGTTGCCGGATGAGATTCTAAATGGTGCGGCCACGGTAATCTGCTGGGTTCTTCCGGTCAGCCGCGCCACCCGTGTCAGCAACCGTCAACAGGAACGCTGGCCCTCGCTGGAGTGGTCCCTGACCCGCAACAACGGCGAAAACTTCAATGCAGCCCTGCGTCGTCACATGGTCGAATGGCTGGAAGGCCGCGGTCATCGCGCCGTGGCGCCGCAACTGGCGCCAGGCTGGCTGCAGTTGGACGATCCCTCCGCCGGTATCGCTTCCAGCTGGTCGGAACGCCACGCCGCCTATGCGGCCGGGCTGGGCACCTTCAGCCTCAACGATGGGCTGATCACCGCAGGCGGGATCGCTCACCGGCTGGGGAGCGTCGTAACCGACCTGCCCTTGCCACCGACGTCGCGAAATGCCGGCGGATATCGGAGCAACTGCCTCTACTACCGCGACGGCAGCTGCGGTATCTGTATCAGCCGTTGCCCGGTGGGTGCGATTTCCCGGCAGGGACACGACAAAGAGGTATGCCGCGGCTATGTTTATGGAGCAGTGCCAGAGGCGGTCGGGGAGCTTTACGGCGTCGTCCAAACCGGTTGCGGCCTGTGCCAGACGCGGGTGCCGTGCGAGGAACGGATTCCGGTTGGGAAAAACCGCGATGGCAATACTCCCTGAAACCGGACTTCAGCCGCCGGACGCGAAGGGCAACAGTTATCAAATGTTTTTGGAAACAGTCGGCTTTGACAGACGGGTGGCGTGCTTCAGGAGTTATACTCGTGACAGTACATCATGGCCAGTTTGGCCCGGTTCTCGAGACAGCGCGGACATAGTTGCCCGGCATCCTGCCAGACTTCTCCCGCCAGCCATTCGCCTGCCTCGGCATACATCGAAGGTTTTTCCGTTTCGTCGAATTCACCAGCGCATATCGTACAGATCTTCATGTGCCTCTCTCCACTATTCGCACAGCATTACAGATACTTGTCGAGCCCCATCTGCAGCACGAGTTTGTCGGAATCTATTTTCCCCATTCCCGACATCAGCCTTAGCAAGGCGAATCCCTCAAAAGGCCAGGCAATACGCTCCATGCCCGGTTCAGTACACGTGCCGCATTCAGGATGATCTCCGACCATTTTCCGAAACCTGTCGGCAGTCGTGTTCCGGAACAGCTCTGTCAATGTCTGCTCCTTGATGTTACCCAGCGGGACCGGCAATACCGGGCAGCAGAAAACATCACCGTTATGCCGGACAAAAAGCGTGTTATAGCCGGCGGAACAAGGCTTGCTGATCCTGCCACTCTTCAGATAGCCAAGCAGTGCTTGACGGTGCCCGTTCCAGGCAAATCGCGGGCTTTCGTAGAAACGAATCATCGCATCAAGCTCTTCGGAACTGAATTTAAGATCGATCTCCCTGTCGATGTTTCCGAACCGGTTCGGAGTGATAATGCAGGGAGAAATAATCGTGAACAGCTTGTTTCTTTCCGCGTATTCGGATATTTGAGTCAACTCGCACGCATTCTGCGGTACAACCGTGGTTTTGATGCCCAGAACCAGATTGGGGTGGATCGTCCTGAGTTGGTAGAGTTCGTCCAGCGTTATCTGAAGATTCTCCCAGGCCCCCGGGAAGTTCCGAATCCGGTCATGAATTTCCCCCACCGCATCCATGCCACATGCCAATACCAAGTCGATACCGCGATCTTGCAACTGGCCGATTATTCCCAGGGTAATTTCCAGCACCCTACCGGTCAAAATTCCGTTTGTGGTGATTGCCAGCGTGCGCAAGCCGGGAAAGTGAGTCGGCTGGAGGTCGCAGATAAGCTGGAGGAGTTCGCCCAGGTCTTTTCGCAGAAACGGTTCTCCTCCGGTCAGGTCCATTTCCCGGAGGTGTCGAAGTTCTGGGGAGGAAAGCAGAGTCAACCAGTTTGAAAGTTCGAGGTCCGCAACGTTAGCTGGTATCTTCCAGATGTTGCACATGCTGCATTTGCAGATGCAGCGATGGGTGATTTCCAGGCTGATCGTTTCGAGTCGGTATGGTTTGCCGCCGGATTTCAGCCGGCGATAGCGAATGCCGTTGCGGATCAGTTTCCAGGAACGTTGGTTGGTGTTCATAAGTGACCCCGGCACAGACTCCAGAGGTTAAGTTAAGGATTACGATCGAGATCTTTTATCACATCTGCGGGCATCGTTGGGATGAAAATCAGGATTACAGCGAAAACCATGACGCATTTTCAGTACAGACACGGTTCCGCCCGTTGGCCTTTGCGCGGTACAATGCGGCGTCTGCCCGCCCGATAAATTTTTCTACGGACTCATTCCCGCAATATTCCGCCACTCCGCAACTGATGGTAAGCGAGAGAGCGCCATCAGACAGCTTGGCGGTGTCCTCTTCAACCTTGATCCGCATTCGCTCGGCAATTATCAGCGCGCTTTGCAGGGGAGTGTTGGTCAACAAAACCAGGAACTCTTCACCTCCATACCTGAAGACAACATCGGCCTGGCGTGACAGTTCAGAGACGATCCTGGCTACCTCGACAAGAGCCATATCACCGATCTGGTGACCATGGTTATCGTTGACACTCTTGAAATAATCCACGTCCAGCATCAGGCATGACAATGGTTCACCGGATCTGTTGTGTCTAGAGATTTCTTCCTTGAAACGTATTTCAGCGGTTTTGCGGTTAAATAACCCGGTAAGACTGTCAGTGCATGCCGATCTTTCCAGTTCTCCCTGGGCAATAGCCAACTCCCGCATAAAGCGCCTGGCAATAATGAACAGAATCAGGAACATGGTCCCGAACACAACGATAAATCCGAACAGGGTATACAGACGGGACAATTTCATCTCGTCAACAAGCTTGTCCATGGGAATGGAGATGCTTATCCCGCCCCGGATATCACCATTATTATATCCCTGATGGCTGTGGCAGCGGTTGCATGTGGTCTCATAATAGAGAGGGGCAACGTACCTGTAAAAAACACCATGGTCTGTCCTGTCAACCTTTGACACCTCTTTTATACCGTTTTCCAGCTTACGGAGCGCGTCCCGCTCGAAGTCGTCAGGGCTGTTCTTGAGTGCGTTGACAGGTTTCAGGCTGGTAATGCGGACGGTAAACAGTCCCGATTCATTTGCCAGTTGCGATATCTCGCGTGTGGCAAGACCGGGATTGCGCAAAGTGTACAGGTTTCCATCTTCGTCCTTAATCGTGACTTTCAGGCCGGGCAGGCTGGTCAGGTAGGGATTGGGATCGACTCCGGGGAGAACCTGGACAAATACACCGCCATGCTGGGTGATCCAGCGTTGGGTCAGCACGATCTGACGAAAAAGAGTCTGGGCCTGCTGATGCACCAATCCCATGGAGAGCTTTTCGGTGCGGAGGTAGAACCAGAGGAACGTCCCGCTTAAAACCAGCGCAACAATCACCAGCGCAGTCACCATGAAAGTTGTCACGAACCCTTGTTTTCGCATGTGTTGCAGGACCTTTGACTGCTGGTATTGCGGCTTTGTACAAAAGCGGTGACAGAATGATTAAATCTGATGCCATTTTGCGTTCAAACCGACTCTTTGAATGTGGACTGAATTACGATAACCAGTTTTAGTCACTATATATGAATTCATGAATAAGTAAACTCCGGTTGTGTCGCTAAACTCAAAAACCTGGACTAAAGCAGCAATCCCGAGATCTCAGGATTGCTGCTTTAGTCCAGTTGCAATTCTCCAATTTATTTCTTCGCACGGGGATCTCCGGCGTAGCAGTAAACCTCCGGGTTTGAAATTTGTTAAATCACAATGCTTGTGGTTGTGAACACCTGGCAGCAACTGTTGTCACTATCCCGTCGAAGGCCTTGGTGGCGGGAGATGCCGCCTGATGTTCAACGAAGGGTTTACCATCGTCACCCGCGTTGACCATGGCCGGGTCGAGTGGGATTCTCCCCAGAAACGGTACATTCATCTCCTCGGCCATCAGCCTTCCTCCGCCGCTCTTGAAAATATCGACCCCTTCGCCGCAATGGGGACAGATGAAGCCGCTCATGTTTTCTATAACTCCGATCACCGGCAGCTTTAGCTGACGGCAGAAGGTGACCGACTTGCGCACATCAGTGAGTGCCACATCCTGGGGAGTGGTGACGATGATGGCGCCGGTAGTTCCCTCCAACAGTTGGATCACCGAAAGGGGCTCGTCACCGGTTCCTGGCGGACAGTCGACGATCAGGTAGTCAAGATCACCCCATTCGACGGATGTCAGGAGTTGTTTGATGAAACCGTGCTTGGCAGGGCCGCGCCAGATCACCGCTTCGTTCTGATCTTTGAGGAGCAACCCCACAGACATGACTTTGAGGTTTGCGTTATAGGCGACCGGTTCGATACGGTTGCTGCCGGACGGGGTGAGCTGGCCCTTGATACCAAGGAGGGTCGGGATGCTCGGGCCATGCAGGTCCACGTCGAGAAGCCCGGTTTTATACCCCTGGATCGAGAGGGCCACTGCCAGGTTTGCTGCCACGGAACTCTTGCCCACGCCCCCCTTGCCGGACAGGACAACGATCTTGTTGCCAATGCCAAGCAGGTTTTCCTGCAAGTCAAGCTGCTCTTTCAATTCCTGAAGACGTCTTGTTTCTGCTCCGCCGCAGGAAGCTCCATTGGTGGTGTTATGATGATGTTCACTGCTCACGCATTCTCCCTTCCATTGTTTTGATTAAATAGCTACACATAACTTCCGTCGTATTTCTCAATCGTACGATTCCAGCACATCACGCTGCTCCGCCATCAGTGGAATTACAAACGCTTTCAGGTCAGCTTCATCCCAGAAGGTAAGCTTGCGGTGGGTCTCCAGGTATTTCCGTGGGATCGGGTGGGTGCCTACAACCACGGGCAGGCCGTGGTGACTTTCGATAAATGCCTTGAAGCGGCGAATGTTGGGGCAGGGCGGGTAACCCACCAGCAGGCCTGTCGCCAGATGCACGACATCGCATCCGTTCTTCGAAAATTCGGCGGGAACGTATTCCACGTTTCCACCCGGACAACCACCGCAATTCGAATAGCCGATTATCTCCACAGCTTCATCGGCCGAGTAACGGGAAAAGCCGCCATGGCGTTCTTTAAGCGCCCGGAAGCATTTGCCGCCGCCGCAATCCTGGTAGCGGGCACAGATGATGATTCCTATTTTTTTCATAGCTTAATCCGCATTTGACTGCTCCCCGATGTTTATTACCCCCGGAACGAAAAGGGCGTCGGCGGAGGCCATGATTGTTTCATCCAATGCCAACTCGGCCTTGAGCTTGAAAAGCATGCTGGTCTCCTCAATAATCCACGCCCTCAGATCCATCCTGGCGTCATACGGAACCGGCAGGAGAAAACGCACCCGGAGTTCCGCTGTTACAGCTGCAATATTTTTTTGAAACAGGCAGTTCGCCATTGCGGAATCAAGCAGGGCGCAGATGACACCGCCATGCATTATACCTTGGTAGCCCTGCAGCAATGAGTTCCCCTGAAATGATGCGAAGACATCACCGTTTACACCAGGGTTGAAAACAAGCCGGAGTGACATCGGGTTGCTGTCTCCGCACATGATGCATTGCGCATGTGTTTTTTTCACATCGTGAGCGGGTTTATTAGTGGTCACAGCTGTTTTGACCTGTGACCAGGGTCCCGTCCAGATAGTTCTGCACCACATCCCGTGGGAGTTCTCCCATTGCCCCGGTTGTTACTTTTACGTCATTTTCGCTGAATAGCTGCTGCGCTCTTTGCCCCATGCCACCGGCGATTATCCGGTTCACTCCTCGTTCTGACAGCCAGCCGGGTAGCAGACCAGGCTCATGGGGAGGAGGAGTTATATAGCTTTCCGCAATGATTGCATTGTTCGACACATCGAAAATGGCAAATTCGGCACAATGTCCAAAGTGGGCACACAACTTCCTGTCATGGGTAGGTACGGCGAATCTCATCATAATGTCTCCAGTCGTTTGTTTAGTTTTCGATAGATCTGCCGGATTGCATCGCTTGCCGCGCAATCCGGAGCATATTCCAGTATTGTTTTTGCCTGGCGCTGTGCCTGGCTGACCAGCGGTTCGTAGGGGATGGAACCCAGCAGGTTGAAGCCGCGTTCCAGGCAGAGAAAGACGTTTTCGTTCGAGTAAGACCGGTTCAAATCACTCTTGTTGATTACAACTGCTCCCGGCAATTTGAAATGTTTGGAGAGTTCCATGACCCTTTTGAGATCATGAACTCCGCTGACGGTCGGCTCGGTTACAAAAACAACAAAAGAGGCTCCTGTGAGGGATGCGATGACCGTGCATCCGATGCCGGGTGGACCATCAGTCAGGATGATTTTGTTTCCGTTTTCCAGGGCGATTTCCAGAGCCTTTTTCCTGACAGCCGTTACCAGTTTGCCGGAATTTTCCGCTCCGGGCAGCAACTCCGCGAAGACCGCGTATTCCTGTTTTCCGGTTTTACCCACAAAATAGTGACCACAGAGCGCTTTGGCAAAAGAAACCGCGCCCGTTGGACAACGGTAAGAGCAGGCGCCGCACCCCTCGCAGGAAAATCCGTCCACCCGGTAATCTTCACTGATGGCTTGAAAGCGGCACACTTCCCGGCATCCGCCGCAGGAGACGCAGATGTCCTTGTTGATGGCGGCTTTGTGGCCGGATACAAAATTGTGCTCTTCCACCACGATTGCATTAAGAAGCAGGTTGAGATTAGCCGCATCCACATCGCAGTCGGCCAAAACTTTCTTTTTAAACAGGGTTGCCATGCACGCGGTAAACGAGGTTTTGCCTGTTCCCCCTTTTCCGCTGACCACTACGATCTCCTTCATGGCAACACTCCCATCGGTGAATGCATCAGGTTTTCGGATTGTCTGAAAACTTCGGCGGCAATGGAGGAAAAATGCGCGCGGTAATCCGGCAATTCCTCCAACAAAATATTTCCTTCGGAATACACCTCTGCTACCTTGCGGTTTTCCGGCAAACGCGCGGTAATAGTCAGTTGCCGTTCTTCAAGGAATTTCTCCAGCGGCCGAAAAATGCCGTTATCCTTGTTGATCACCACGCAGATCGACCTGCCTCTGGCCCGGGCTACTTCCACTGAAATCTTGAGATCATGCAGGCCGAATGGCGTCGGTTCCGTCACAAGTATCACCAGATCGGCATCGGATATGGTTTCGACGAAGGAGCAGGATGTTCCGGGAGGCGCATCGATAATCTGAATATGATCGGCAAGCCCCTGCTCTTTGACCTTGCGGATCAGCGGATTGGGCATCGGCTCTCCGACATTTAGAACTCCATGCACAAAGCTGATTCCGCCCCAACCCATGCCCCTTTCGATTATGCCGATTTCCCGTTCATCCTCGCTGATCGCTTTTGTCGGGCAGACAAGCAGGCACAAGCCGCAACCATGGCATAACTCGGGAAATATCATGGTGTTGCCAGGCAGCCGGACTATGGCGTTGAACCGGCATTTGGAGGAACATTCGCCGCAGGAGGTGCATTTTTGCTGATCAACCGCCGGCAACATCACAAAAGCTGGAATTCTTTCGGAAAAATGGGCCGAAATGAAAAAGTTGCCGTTTGGTTCTTCCACATCGCAGTCGATGTACTGTACTTTCCTGCCGCAATTTGCAAGAAACCAGGCCAGGTTGACCGCAACCGTCGTCTTGCCGGTACCGCCTTTTCCGCTTGCAATAACCACTTTCATGACCAATGTCCTTCTACATCAGCATCGCTGGCTGTCAGAAGTTTGCCTTCTCCGAACAGTCCGAGCGCTTCTTGAACCGTCGCTGCTTCACAGTTATACACCGTGATGCCGGCCGCCTGAAGCACGCGAAAGGCCTTGGGACCGCAGTGGCCGGTAATCACAACGTTTGCGCCGGCTTCGGCCACCGTCTGCGCAGCCTGTATTCCGGCCCCCTGAGCTGAATTAAGGTTCTGTGCATTGTCAACTACCTGAAGAACCTTTGTGTCGGTATCATAGACCAGAAACCCGGCCGCCCTGCCGAAACGGCTGTCCATGGGTGCTGCCAGGCTGTCACCGGATGTAGTTACGGCTATTTTCATCACGTACCTCCATTAAACCAGGGCAGCATCAATTTTTCTTCTTCAACTCTTTTAATCTGCCGTCAATTTCATCCAGTTCCCTTCTCAGTGCATCGGCCTGTTGCATCAAGAGCCTGTTTTCCGTTTCCAGCGCGGAGTTATCCGCCAGATCCGATGCCTTGAACCAATTGCACATTCCACGACCGGCTGTGCCCCTGCCGGAAGCGTCCCTTGCGTTGCCTCTATTCCTGCTTCCAGCACAATTTCCCGCACCCCGGCCGGTCATTGACCCCATCGCTTTTGGACCCGTTCCATCTCCTCTTGGCATTTTGAACCTCCCTTGATC
>JAURXC010000249.1 GCA_030654645.1 Deltaproteobacteria bacterium
GAACTGTTTTTTAAAGTAGCGTAGAGAGCCGTGAGTGTGGCGCTATCCCACCGCTCCCCGCTCCACGCCGTCATCCCCCCCGCCACCTGCCCCGACAACATCCACCCCGCTTCACCGGTAACCGGATTCTCCTTGATGTAACCGATGCCGCTCCAATCCTGATAGGTGACTTCGTTAAGCGGCATGCTGACCGTCAGCCCCTGGTTGACAGCGTTGGTAATGTCGGCCTTGACAGCGTCGTCAAAAGCGAGCGTCGGCAGGATGGCATCAATTCCTGCCTTGTCGATGGAGATCATCGGCATGCCGCCGGCCTTGGCCAGTTGCAGCAGCTTGGCGGTGGAGACCGAATCCACCTTGAGATCATCCTCGAAGATGCGGTTCTCCAGAATCGAGCCATGCAGGGCTGACAAACGCATGAAATCGCGCTCCAGGCCGTTTCTGCCGGTTGTCTCTATCCGCCGGTACCCGGCGTCCAGATACAATCCCTTCCACTGAAAATCATGGGGGCTGTCCAACAGGTATGCCACCTCGATCTGTCCGCCCACGGTGACAATTGTGACGGTAGGACGGGTGATGCGCTGACCGAGCAGCGCCGCAAGATCGTCCTCGGACTTGTTCCACCTGTCGATATAGCCGATGGCCTCCTTGTGCAGGATGGCCTCGGCGTTATCGCTCTCCGTGATTGCCGTCGGCGCCTGTGCCTTCTGGGCCACCACACCGACCAGGGACAGGTTGCCGTTAACCTGGCTGGAACTGATCCGTTCCGTGCCGTTGGGGGTGATAATGTCGATGTTGAGAGTGAAGTCGCCCCCCATGGGGAGACCGTCCTGAGCAACGATCAGGCGTTCTTCATCCAGGGTCAGCACAGGCCGCAACCTGACCAGGTATGAGGGGGCGTTGTCCAGTCCTCCAAAAGAGTCGATGATATTCTGGTCTTCGACGGTTTCCGGTTCGGCCCTGAGGGCAAGCCGTTTGTTCGAGAGCTTGCTGGTATCCTGAATTATCGAGAAAAGCTCGTTGCCGCCTGCCGTGGCGGTAATGATCAGCTTGTGCTTCAGCTCGTCCGGCAGGGACTGGTATTCGCCGGTAACTGCGATCTGATTGAACTGCAAGCTGTCGGGGATGATCTTCAGTATGTCCGGAACAAGAACGGTCGTGTCGCTCAGATCTTTCCACGTCTTGCCAGGCTGGCTGACGGCCAGCTGTTCGTCGATCCTGGCGGAGAGGTAGTCGAGTGGGGTGAGCGTCTGAGTGGCTTCCAGGTAGCCGTCACGCAGCGTTGCCAGCAGATCGCTGGGGACGCCCGCCCCCTGGGTGCGGCTGTAACCACGGGGTTTGATGCTGGTGTCCAGTCCGAGCCAGAGCTTGCCCTGTTCATCCAGCACCGCGCCGCGGTAGTTGGCGTAGGGGATGAAGGCCTCCACCCAGATGTGTTCCAGATGGAAGTTGGCGATGCCCCCGCCGCCGATGACCGGCTTGAATGGGATACCGGCCTTGCGCAGGAAATCGGCGATCTTGAGGGGATCGTCCAGGCCGGTCAGGTTTTTGGCGTGATTCATGTTGGGGAAGAAGTCTATCGTTCCCCTGACGTAACGGGCCGGAAAATTGGCGGCCCGCAAGAGCGCCACCAGCAGGCTGGCCTGGTCGACGTCGTTGCCGCTCTTCTGGCGCAGGGTCTCCCCGGCGCCCTTCATGCTGCCCCAGTACCATTCGGTCTCGACGTTGTTCTTGACCCACTCGTAGATCAGAACCGGGTTCCATTGCAGCGATTGGGCCAGCTCCACTATTTCCCTGGTCAGGGGGGCTTCGGCGGAAGCAGCCGTGTCGGCCGGGTAGACGTTGCGATCTCCTCCCTGGTAGGCCGGAACGACCAGCGGGGCGGACAGTGGTTCAATTGGTGGATAACCGGAATGTTTGTAGGGGAGCGCTCCCAATAGCGAGCGTGGACGTGGTGGTGAAAGTCGGTTGATGGTATCCAGCAGTTGCTGGAGATCTTCCGTAGTTCCGCTCTTGATCGTCGCATCCAGCATGACGATCAGATCATCCAGAACCGGGGAAAGCGTTGAGGTGACAGTTTGTTGCCGCTCCAGCGCGTTGCCGCCGAGGGATGAAGCTCGGGAGACGATACTGGAGCTATGTTCAGAGTGGAGCAGCCGCAGGGCTGCAAGCTCTTCGCGCAGTGCGGTCAGGCGGGAGATTTCAAGGGAAACCGGTTGGCCGCTCCTGCTCTTTGAAAGCGCCAGAGACACGACCCGGCGGCTTTCGCCAAGCGAATTAGACAGTTCGGATGCGAGCGTGGAAGCATGACTCCAGGCCGGCAATAGATTTAACGACAAGACCGCCACAAACAGAGTGAGCAAGCGGAACATGGATTCCTCCCGGTAAATATGTGAAGCATTGCATGCCATCTGAGGGCAATGATTAGTAATTACTTGCTATTCCACGGTAAGCAAATATCCACATGTACCAAATAGTATGCCAAGTTCAGCTGCAATTGCCGGTAACACCAATTAAATCTCGAACTTACAATAGGTTGTGGGGTTGAATCATTTCGTTGAAGAAAGTGATTCCAGTTGGTGATACTCAAAACTGGAGACGCCATTGATTATCCATAATATTTTAAACAACTCTAGTGATAAAAAAGTGATAAAAAACTTTACACATTTTCCGAATATCAGGATAACTGCTTAACATTATTAAGGAATAAATAGTGTAAAGATTCTTTCCACTTTATTAATAAAATCCTGCAAACGCGCATCAGAAGCGGCTTTGCGTAAAGTGGAAAGTTTCTTTACACTTGCCAGGTTTATGGCCGTCTTGTCGAGGTGATTCCTGAAACTTCCACCTGGAGTGTAATTAACTAAAACCTCAATGTCAGCGCTTATGCTCGCAAGGGGAGGGGGGAGGTAGACGATTATCTAATCGGAAATTGTTTGTAAATGATGGGTCGGATCGGAATCATCCATGTAAAAAGCCGACCTGGGTAATCAGGTCGGCTTCTGAGGTTCTTTTTGATGTTTATCTGCCTATTTGATGCCTTTCTTGTTCATAACCGGACCATAACGTTTGTCCAGTCCCTGGATGTGGTTGACCAGCCAGTTTTTCAGGAAGCTCATCACCTCTTGTCCAAGCGCCGTGCCGGAGCGATATTTCCCCTGAATTTCTATGACCTGTGAAATTAGCGCTTCGTGGGCCCGTTTCTGCTCATCGAATCCGGTGTAGCCTGATTCCTTCATCAGCCGCTCTTCATGGGCGAAGTGGGTTTTGGTATACTCCACCAGTTCATCCAGAATCGAGCCGATGGCATCCTTGCTGCGGCCAGAGCGCATGGCGGTATAGAGGTTGTTGATGATGTCGATCAGGCGCTGGTGCTCACTATCCATCTGGTTTACACCGACGCTGTAGCTTCTGCTCCAGTTGATCAGTTTGCCGGTTTCGGATAGTTTGAACTGGCCGACCAGTCGCTCAAGTTCAGCGGACAGCCTGGAGAGATGCTGGGCGGCCGACGAGGTTTTTCTGGCGCCCTCAACGGTATTCTGGGCCACATCGGTAATACTGTGGATGTTGTTGCTGATTTCGCTGGTGGTGGCGGTCTGCTCTTCGGCAGCGGTGGCTATCTGTTGGACCTGCATGTGCAGAGAGTTGATCTCCTCCTGAATGTTTCGCAAAGCTTCGCCGGACCTGGTCGCTTCCTCGGTTCCCTGTTCCACCTCGTAGACCCCTTCTTCCATCGCGGAAACGGCGGTTTTGGTTTCCTGTTGTATTGTCTTTATCATCTGTCCGATTTCGCGCGTGGCTTTGGTAGTGCGTTCCGCCAGCGCCCGCACCTCATCGGCCACCACCGCGAACCCGCGTCCCTGCTCGCCGGCCCTGGCCGCCTCGATTGCCGCATTCAGCGCCAGCAGGTTGGTCTGGTCGGCAATGTCTTCGATTGTTCCTACAATTGCCCCGATTTCATCAGAGCGCCGTCCCAGCGTTTCCACTGTTTTTGCAGAGGATTGCACCCGTTCGGCAATGCGCTGCATTACGGATATGGATTTCTCGACGACTTCAGCGCCATGCTCCGCGGCCTGATTGGCCCGTTCGGCTCCCTCGGCCGCCATCTGGCAGTTCTGGGCAATATCTCCCGAAGTGGCCGACATCTCTTCGCTGGCCGTCGCGACCGTTATTGCCTGGATAGCCACTTTTTCGGCCCCGTCGGCCATCTGTACCGCATTGGACTGCATTTCGGACGCCGATTCTGAAACCTGGGAGGAAGAATCCGCCAGGGTGCCGATCATTTCGCGCAGGCTGTTGACCATTTTTTCGAATGATTGCGCCAGTTGGCCGATTTCATCGTCTGAACCGACCTGGACTTCTACACCGAGATCACCAGCCGCGACCTGTTCCGCATCGGCGGAAAGCCGCTTCAATGGAGCACTCATGGCGCGGGAGAAGAGGATGACAAAGGTTACACCGATCAAAATACAGGCAACAAGCAGTACGATGATCCAGACCTTGGCGGATTTGGCGATTCCAAGAGCCAGATTGCTCTGCTTCTGGGACTCTTCGATATTGATCTTCTCAAGACCTTCCAATGCTGCCAATGCCTGGTTAAAGGTTTTGCTGGAGGCGCCGAGGATGACCTTGGATGCATCTTCACCGCTGCTCCCCTGAAGCGCCAGCTCCTTTATTTTCGGATACTCGGCGAGATAGGCGCTCCAGGCTGACTTGAATTCTCCGAAAAGCTTCTTCTCTTCGTCGTTATCGATGATCTTTTCATATACGCCCTGCTCCTTGGCGAGTTTTTCAACCGATTCATCGTTGCGCTTGATGTACTTATCCTTGACCTCTTTTTCGGTGGCCAGGAGCATCAGCATCTCGCCACGCCGATGGCTGCCTACCAGGCTTTGGATCTGTGCGATCGAATGGATGCTGGGAATATGGTTACCCGCTGTCTGGTCAATGACGGTAGCCAGCCTGCTGTTCTGAAGAATTGCATAAATCCCTATGACTGCCGCAAGCGCGATTACCACCATAAACGTCAGAACCATCTTGGTGCCGATTGACAAGTGCCGGAACATAATTGCCTCCTGATGTGTTAATTAAGAATAAATTACAAAAATTAGATGACGGGTGTTAAACAATGTGGAAGTTGGTATGGATGATCTTCTGCAATTCCTCAATCCTTACCAGGGCGTGCCGGAAACGTTCGCGTTCTTCGGTTGGGAGGTGGTATGGGTTAAGATAATACGAATCGCGCTGGATGCCCTTTATGTTCTTTATCTGCAGCAGGATGCGGTGCTTGGTCAGGATCTGGTATGCCTTCACAAGATCACTTGCAAAGCCGGCCGAAAAGCTGCCTTCGGTTTCCAGATACGATATTCGTTCAACGGTACTGGTGGCCGGTATGCTCTGGCTGATGGCCAGGATGCGTACGTTCATCACCAACGGCGCCCAAGCCAGCAGTTTCAGGTTAAATTCACCCTTGTGATCTCCACTGCTCTCGGTCCATAGGCGTTTCAGAAAACCAAGCGCCAGTTGCATCTCCGTGGCTGCTCTGGCCATGCCCCACAGCACCTGGAAATAATCCCTCTCCATATCCCGGATCATCTCGATGAGTCGTTCCGCCAAGGCCTGGTCGCCTGCAACATAACGGGCATCCGATAGAACGATCAGGTCCATCATGTTTTTACCCAGATCCTCCACCTCATACCTGACTATTGAGAGCAGGCGTTTTCGCCATTGGCTGAACGAACCTCTCCAACTCTGGTTGGTAGGCATGATGTCGCCGGTGCAGCGTTGGAAACCGGCCTCTTCCAGTCTGTCAACCAGACGTGAGGCCAATTCCAGGAAATAGAGATCGGCCTGTTCGCCGCCGCCATCTCCATAGACTATCAGATTGTCCTGGTCGGTAATCAGGGTTTGTTCCTTGCGGCCATCACTCCCCATGCTTATCAATGCAAACGGTACTCCGGGATGCGGCATTCCGGAGCTTTCCATTTCCCGGCAAACAATGTCCATCGCACGTACCGAGAGTACATCCCGATAATGTGTACATGACTGGTGCAGGGTTGTAACCGAATAGGTCAGGAGAAACCGGTCCATCTCAATGCGATTCAATTCTTCATGTATCAGCTTTAATTCTGGCCCGTCGGCACACTGAATTGAATCAATCAATGCTTTCTGATCATCATCCCAGACGGAAAAGCTTGATTGGTCGGATGTGATCGTTGATCTGATCATTTGCAGTAGCGGGGTAATGTCTTCTACATAGCAGTAGCGTAGAATCCCTTTCAGATCCGGCAGATAGGCAGTGACAGGTTGGCTTGATGGGCTCATTTGAACTAATCCTTATTTAAATACAGCCCTGGATATTATGAACAAAAAAATGGGGACAGCTGAAGCCGTCCCCACTATATCACAACTTATGTAAATTTAAAGCATCTCTCCCGATAAATGGAGTTACGCGTATCAGTGATCAATAGCCTTGGCCATGCCGAGGCCGGTGTTCTGACGGACGTAGATCTCGTCAAACATCTCTTCGGATCTCTTGCTCGGGAACAGCAGGGTGCCGAAGATTGCAGCCATGAAACCCAGCGGGATCGAGATGATGCCCGGGTTCTTCAGTTTCAGGATCGGTTTGTCAAGACCCATGATCGACTTGCCGTCCTTGTTCTTTTCAAAGTCGGCCCTGGCTGTTTTAAGTGCCTTGGCGTCCAGCTCGGTCAGAGCTGCTCCCGGAGGCAGTTCAGCCTGTTTCTTCTCCATGGCGGTGATTACCTTCTGAGCGCCTGCGGCCACAACCTTGGGATAGGTCATGTTGGGTGATACCATAACCAGGCCGATCGAGGCGACCGTACCTACCACCAGGCCGGAGATGACGCCGGCGGTGTTGAATTTGCGCCAGAACAGCGACAGGAACACGACCGGCAGGTTGCCGGAGGAAGCAACGGCAAAGGCCAGTGCCACCAGGTGGGCAACGTTGGCTTTCTCGGCCATCAGGCCGATCATGATGCCGACCGCGCCTACTACCAGCGAGGTGATGCGGGCAGCCATGACCTGCTCATGCTGGTCGGCGTGGCCGTCTTTTATGACGTTAACATAGATGTCGTGGGCGATGGCGGCCGAAGCTGCCAGAACCAGGCCGGATACAACCGCCAGGATCGTGGCGAAGGCAACCGAGCAGAGGAAGGCCAGGAAGATGTCGCCCAGGATCGGGGCTATTTCGGCGCCCAGCGTCTGTGCCAGAATCAGGGTGGCCATGTTGCCGCCCTTGTCAACCTGCATGATGCCCTGCGGAGTGATGTTGACGGCTGCGCCGAAACCGAGCAGCGTGGTCAGGACGTAGAAGCCGCCGATGATGAACATGGCGATGATGACTGATTTACGGGCGGCCTGGGCGGTCGGCACCGTGAAGAAGCGCATCAGGATGTGCGGCATGCCGGCGGTGCCCAGAACCAG
>JAURXC010000253.1 GCA_030654645.1 Deltaproteobacteria bacterium
CCGATCGGCATCCAGGTACCACCGGAATAGGTGTCTGTAGCCACGTCATAAGTGCCACCATAATTTCGGCAGCGCTCGAAAATACTTTTTTCGGACAACGTCCCAACGCCGTTCTTGCAGACCTCGGCCTGAACAGTGAAGTCGGTGCGGTTGGTTGTTGCACTGGAGCCGTCCTCAAATGTGTCATCACATACAGATCGCTCCTTCAAGGACCATTCCCATATTCGATGTGTTGAATTTGTGATCATCCTTAGCAGTGTCGTCTGAGATGCTGCTGCACTGGAAGGGGCCCCAGAAGACAGTGTTGTGTTACAGAACAGGTGGTAGCCCTGCCCGGTTAGTGCCGTTGTGGCCGATGGCATCCCGGTGTCGCGGAAAATATCGTTCTTTAGGGAACATGTATTGTCGTTGGCACCGGAAGTGACGACTTGCGGGGCGTTGACATTAACAGTGCTTGATTGACCAAATATTTTCCATCCAGTACTTACAGGCGTCTTGTACCAAAGCTTGACACCATCCTGACCTCCACCTTCAGTATGGCGAACAATTACCCGGTATTTGGTACCATGGGCGAGTGTCCAAGTTTTGTAATGGGATTGACCGCCACTTGCGCCGTGTCCTCCATACCATCCCAATTGATATGAGTTATCTGTAGCCTGCAGAATGGATCCATCCGATGTTTTTCTGATTTCAAGTTCCACTCCATCGTCACCATCAATGGCAAAGAGCCAGTTTCCACCTTGATTTTTATCAGCACAGTTATTATTGCACTTATTGCCTGTTGAAAATTCAGCCACTACTATCTGAGCGTAATTGTCGCCATGATCATTAGCAGGATTCAGGATTGTGTCGTTGAAATCATCCACGAAAGTAGGTGTGAATCCCGTATAGAATTGGGTGGTGTCAAAGCCTTGCAACAAAGTGGCGTGATCCGTATCATTGGTGCCGTTGGTATTAGGATAGCGTACGACCATCATCTTATGGTAACCAGGCTGGGAACTACTGGTGGCATAAACTGGAGCTGTGGTACAGGGCGTACCAGCTGTTGGTGCAGCAATGCCGAGTAGGTTCACTGATTTGTCCTGGCAGGTGTACCCGCTGTCGCAGTCAGCGTCGGCTATACACATCTGCTTGTAGGTAGAACCGCTTCCACAGAGCTTGCCGGTATACTCCTTGCCCCAACTGTGGGCATCCTGGGGAATGAATGCACGATTGAGCAGTACCCTTGGACTTTCCTGGGAGCGTTGGCCACCGTACATGACCTTCCTGATGACATCCATACGGGACATGGTGAGCCAGTTCAGGATGTTGCCTCCCCATTGCCCACTGCCACAAAAACGGTCGGTATTGGTTGTTGCAGGCGTGAAATAGTCGTTACTGCCGGAACCGCCTGTATGGGTGTAGCACTTGTAGGGATTGAAATAACCGTAGTATTCGATGGAGTGGTCGTACATATTGTCAATGCGGCCGTCGCTATTCAGATCCACGCCATCATTATAGGCCTGATAGTACAGCTTGTGATCCCTGCTGACGTCGAACATGACCATTGGAGGGACTGCCTGGGCGACAAAGGGTGGCATGATGCAGTAATCATTCATGGTTGCTGCCGGCAAAACCGTGGGAGAGAGCAGGCAAAGCAGGAGAACTGTAATATTGCTTATACGCTGTCTGGCCGGTACTATTTTCACGTTCATGGCACTCACCTCAGCACTTCGACTTCAAGAATGTTGTATCCCGTCACTTTGAGAAAGATTTTTTCTCCCACCCTCAGATCCGAAAAACGACCTTTGTGTTCATAATAGGCACCTTTGGCATCCTTGATTTTAAGAATGACCTTCGCTTTCGGTAATATTTTGTAAACCTTTCCGGCCATTACAATCTCTCTATCCGAAATTGAAGCCATTATCCCTGTGTCGTATCTGTGAGAAGTGGCCCAGACGTTGATGCTTCCAGCAAGTAACAGCTGCAGTATGACTATTGTGACTCCATGCCTGATAATAGTACGCATAAATTGACTCCCTATGTTTCCGCCATCCCAAATCGATTTAAAAAAACAGAATTGTCATTACTTCGCGTCGATCATTTTCTTCAATGCCGCGGCACTGCGAAAACCGACTTCAATATTTCCATTTGGCAGCAAAAAAGCAGGTGTTCCTTTTATTCCCAATGATTTTGCCAATCCAATGATATCGTCAACCGCAGCCTTGCTGAGAGGATCCTTGGGAGTTGGGACTTCCTCACCGGCAAAGGCTTTATCCAACATCTCCACACTGTTTGATTCAAGGATGGCCCGGGATTTATCATAGGCCCCTGGATGGGTTTCCACTGGGTACGGCTTGATATATACGGCAATGTCATTATCGGCTACAAGCTGTCGCAGTTCATCGTGCATTTGCCGGCAAAAAGGACAATCCGGATCGGAGAAAACAAAGAGCTGTTTGGATGCATTGGAGTTACCCAGTATAACAGAATTCAACCGCAACAGTTTGGATACGTCCTGACGAGGCGGCTTAGACGTCTGACCCGCCTTTAAATCGTCTATTTTTACCATAACACCCTGCATCAGATATTTTTTGCCGTAATCAATAAAAATAAGTCCCTCTTTGCCGTCTCGTTCGGCCCTCACTTCAAAAAGGCCATTAACAGGTGAGAGGACAACTGACTTGACTGTTACATTAAGCGCACTTGTAAGTTCACCGGCTTCTTTTATGCTGAGAGTATGGCACGAACTACAATCTCCACTAAAATTCTCTTTTGCCATCGAAACGACCGGCAACAGAACTACGCAAACAAAAACAATCAAGGGGAATATAATCATGTGACGCATCTCTTGTTACTTCCCTTCCAACATCTTTTTCAACGTTTCCGCATCGCGCATCCCCACTTCAACCTTGCCGTTGGGCATGACCATGGTCGGAGTTCCCGAGATACCGTTGGCGTTGGCAAACTTGATGTTTTCATCAATAGCCTTCTTGCTGTTCTCCTTGGTCGGCTTGGGAATTTCCTTACCTTCGAAGGCCTTGTCCAGCAGATCATGGCTCATCGACTCTAAGACCGAACGTGATTTGTCATATGCACCCGGATGCATCGGCAGAGGATACAGCATCACGTGGATGGCAACATCCGGAGCAATTTTTGCCAGTTTTTTCAGCTCCACATGACCTTTCCGGCAGTAAGGGCAATCCGGATCCGTAAAAACATACAGCTTTTTAGATCCTTTGGGATTTCCCATTATGACAGCGTTTTTTACAGGAATGGATTTCACATCCACAAAGGTCGGTTGCTTCTGCTGCGGGAGTTCCTGCTTGTGTGCGGAAACAGCTTCCAATTTTGCAAGATTCACCATCATGCCCTGGATCAGGTGCTTTTTGCCGTAATCAATGAATATCACGGCTTTCTGGTTATCTTTCTGGACCAGTAGTTCAAACAACCCGCGCGAAGGGGAATCCTTGACCGACAGAACCGTTGCCCCGGTTGGCTTCATCAACTCCGCAGCTTCCTTGCTGGAAAGGGTATGGCATTTTTTACAGTCGGTACCGCAATTTTCCTTGGACATGCCGAATGACGGAGTGGTGATAAACACTGACAAGGAAACTGCAACAAGAAGTACTTTCAGCATTGTAAATCCTTTCGGTTTTTAATTTCGGACAATTATAAAGCAAGAATAATGCCGGCAACAGCCAACTCATAAACAGCTGATATAACAACGCTTATTTTCAAGCACGACCATAACTATGCATTTATTTCATACCATCACGAACCCGTCCCTCCGGGAGCTATGCAAATTTTGCTCACTCAATACCATAATCTTTTAATTTATAGAGCAATGACCTGTGGCTTATTTCAAGTATTTTGGCCGCCTGGGTACGGTTTCCGCCGGTCTTGGCCAATGCCTTGGTGATAAGGTTCCGTTCGATTGCATCCTCTGCTCTTTTGATTGATAAATCTTCGTCCTGGTCTGGAATCTGAAACAACACTACACCGGAGCGCACTGCGGGAGGGAGACTGCTACACGATATTCTGCCGCCATCACAGAGAATGGATGCCCGCTCGATCGCGTTTTCCAGTTCTCGGATATTGCCGGGCCAGGCATACGCCATCAAGCAGCGCATGGCATCCGGCTCAATGCGAAGATTCATTCGATCAGCTCCGCTGGAACAGGTGCGAATGAAGTGTTCAACCAGCAGCGGGATATCCTCAACACGTTCCCTTAACGGCGGCAATTGCAAACAGAATACGTTAAGCCTGAAATACAGATCTTCACGAAAAATTCCGGCTTTTACGTCTGCCTGCAGGTCGCGGGATGTGGCTGACACGACCCGTACGTCAACCTTTCGTGAATTGCTGGCCCCGACCCGACGGATCTCTTCATCCTGCAACACACGCAAGAGCTTTACCTGCAAGGCTGGCGGCATATCACCAATTTCATCGAGAAAGAGCGTGCCGCCGTCCGCCAGTTCGAAAAGTCCGGTTTTATCGTCGGAAGCATCGGTAAATGATCCACGGACATGGCCGAACAATTCGCTTTCCAAAAGGTTTTCAGGTATGGCGCCGCAATTTACCGCCACAAAGGATTTATGAGCACGGCGGCCGTTCTGGTGAATTGCACGAGCCACCAGCTCCTTGCCGGTGCCGGACTCGCCGAGAATCATTACGGTAGTTTTGAGATTGGCAACTTTCCCGATCTGGCTGAAGATTTCTTCCATAACCACATTGCGGCTGATGATTCCGTTATAGGCAAAACGACCTGCGACAGCTGCTCTCAGCTGACTGTTTTCCTGTTTCAACCGTTCCCGCTCTTCGGCTTTCTTGAGAACCATAACGATTTCATCTTTTTTGAAGGGCTTGGAGATGAAGTCGTATGCCCCCATCTTCATGCATTCCACGGCCGTTTCGACTGTGCCGTAAGCGGACATCATGATGACCGGTACAGTGATGTGTTCCTCCATTGCCCTGGCGAGAAAAGTTTTCCCGTCCATTTCGGGCATGCGGATGTCGCAGAGTATGAAATCGTAGGCCTTGTCCTTTATGCATGCCAGCCCTTTTTCACCATTGGCGGCACAATCCGCCACATACCCCTGGCGGGTCAGCATCAGTGACAACATGTGCCGCAGATTTTCTTCATCGTCTATTACGAGAATGTGTTTTTTGCCCACGGGCACTCCTTTTATCAGACATGCCGCTAACCGGACACTGTCGGCAACCAGACCGTAAAGCAGGTTCCTGTACCCGGCTTGCTTTTTACGGTAATGCGGCCATCAAAGCCTTCAATGATCCGCGCAGCGATAGCCAGACCAAGCCCGGTACCCTTGCCGGGCGGTTTGGTCGTAAAGAACGGGTCGAAAATATATTTCAGATCGTCATCCTCAATCCCCGACCCATTATCAATAACGTCAATACGCATAAAACGGTTCTCGATCCGTGACTTGAGAACAATGGCGCCATTTTCCGCCAGCGCATCGCGACTGTTTATCAAAAGGTTGATCAGTACCTGCTGCAGTTGGTGTGGGTCCGCTTTCACCAGTGGCAAACGTTCATCCATTGCAACAGAGACTGTAAAATGTTTGAAAACCCCCTGTTGTGACAGCAGCTCCAGCGTAGCAGTGGCAACCTGCCTGACATCGGCGGTTTCCTGGCATGAAACACGCGGGCGGGAATAGTCTAGCAAACCGCGTACGATCCGGTCGATTCGGGCGCAGTCGGTCGAAATCCGCCGGGCGTAGTCCTGGATGGCCGGATTGTCCGGTTGTTCGACCGCGGCAAGGTCGGCATATCCCATGATCGATGCCAGGGGAGTTCCGATTTCATGGGCCATTCCAGCCGCCAGAAGTCCGATCGACGCCATCTTTTCAGTGCGAATGGCCTCTTCACGGGCCTGGTGAAGATCATTGTTGACACGCTCCAGGGCGGCCACATGTTCTGAAACCTGCTGATCTTTGTTTTGCAATGCCATTGACATCTCGTTGAATGATTCGGCAAGACGGGCAAGCTCGGAACTGCCCGATACTCGCAAGCTCTGTCCATATTGCCCCCCGGTGATCTTTCCGGTGGCAGACAGCAATCTGTTGATCGGATTAACAACTATCCGGGACAGTATAAATGAGCCGAGCCCCATCAACATGATAAAATCAAGCACGAAATATGCTGCAAAAAGCTGCCTGGTCCTGTCCAGACGGGCGTTTTCCGCACTTAGTGAAAGCAGCAGGCCGGCCTTGGCGACCGGAACGCCGTTTCGCGTCACGTTGATGACATTTGCAATGCCGCTGCCATCAGCAAGAATGCCGCCACCATCCGATGACACGTGAATGCCGTTGAACGGCAAATACACATCACTGCCGTCGCGGCCGGCGGTGAAGATCGCCTTGCCGTTTCTATCCAATAAAGTTAAACGCGTGAAAGCAGCATCGTCGGAGAGTTTCTGAACGTATATCGATGCGGAAGAATCGGGAGGAATGATCCCCTCGGGAAAGACCGGAAGGTTATCGGGTAGTTGACTGACAAAAGTCGCCAGGAGAGTACGGGCATGTTCGCCCTTTTGAGCATACAGATCGTTTGCCGCGGTTTTAAAGGCCAGAAAACTGAACAGCAGCCAAGTCATTACCAGCAGGAAGCCCAGGAAGGCCATGATCGAGACAGTCAGGCTGGGGCGGTAGCGGGCCATATCGTTAGCCTTTATTGAAGCCGCCAAGATTGAGATACCACTCGATGAGCGGTCGTCCATAGAAGATGTAGAGTACCGCTCCGAAAGCCAGATACGGACCAAACGGAATCGCCAACTTGGAATCCTTTTTCTGCAGCAGCATTATCGATACGCCGACAACCGACCCGACCAGAGAACTGGCCAGGATTATGAACGGAATTGACTTCCACCCCAGAAAGGCGCCCATCATGGCCAGAAGTTTGATATCCCCGCCCCCCATCCCCTCTTTGCCGGTCAGCCACTGATAGCCGTAGGCAACAAACAGAAGGCTGCCGCCACCCAACAGGATACCCAGCAGGGAATTCAGCCAGTTATGCCCCTGCAGGAAAAACGACATCACAAATCCAATGATTATTCCTGGAAGAGATATTTCGTCCGGAATAATCTGGTGCTCGATATCGATGAACGTAATCACCACCAATGCGGAGCAGAACACAAACAGCACCGCAAAGGCAAGTGTCGGGCCGAAACGCAGGAACAGCAGCAAGGAGATGATCCCGTTAAGCAGCTCTACCAGCGGGTATTGCAGTGAAATCCGGGCTCCGCATCCACGGCATCTCCCTCGCAAAAACAGATAGCTGATTACGGGAATATTGTCGTACCAGCGGATCTGATAATTGCAGTGCGGGCAATGCGACGGGGGCGAAACAATCGATTCATCCTTCGGCATGCGACAGATGCAGACGTTCAGAAATGATCCGACAACCATGCCGAAAACAAATGAAAACAGGGCATAAACTGTGTGAGGAGACATCAGTCGAAACTTTCGGCTACATCCAGGGTTATTTGACGTTTCAGGTACATTTCGACCTCGGCAGCGGTGGAATAATCGAAACAACCGGCTGCGATTTGAAGGGCACGTTTACGCGTGCAACGCCGCAGAATCTGCTTGACTCGCAATAGGGAGCCGGCCCCCATGGATAATTCATCAAAGCCGAGACCGAGCAAAACCGGTAGATACAGAGGATCCCCGGCCATCTCACCGCACAGGCAGGCCTCAATACCGGCGTTATGAGCCGCATCGACAATATGCCGCAACGAACGCAGGACGGCCGGATGCAGCGGTTGATACAGCTGAGATAGTTGCTCGTTTGTGCGATCAATGGCCAGAGTGTACTGGATCAGATCATTGGTCCCGACACTGAAGAAGTCTACTTCTTTAGCCAATAGATCCGCCATTGTCACTGCCGCCGGGATTTCAATCATAATCCCGACCTTTATTCCGCTGTCAAACGGAATACCGGCGTCGGCCAACTCGAGCTTTGCTTCCTCAAGCAGAGCGGTTGCGGCACGAACCTCATCAATTCCGGATATCATTGGAAACATTATCCGGACCGGTCCTTCAGCGCTGATACGAAGAATGGCTCGCAGCTGTTTTTTGAACTCGTACGGCATGCCGAGCGAAAGCCTGATTGCTCTCACACCCAGCGCTGGATTCTGTTCAGCAGTATGATCCAACCCTTCAAGCAGCTTGTCTCCGCCGGCGTCCAGAGTCCTGACCGTCAACGGATGCGGCTTGATCGCCTGCTGCATGGAATGATATAAAAAATACTGTTCATCCTCATCCGGCATTTCGGATCGATTCATGAAGAGGATTTCAGTCCTGTACAGACCTACTCCAATACCACCATGTTTAAGAACCGAAGCGCCCTCCTCGGGGATTTCCACGTTTCCCCTTAGACTTATGGCATGGCCGTCAAGAGTGACGGCCGGCAGATGGGCGGTCTTGAGAAGCTCGCTTTCCACATATTCGTAGTGCTGTTTGCGGCTCAGAAAAGTCTGAAACGTTTCCCGGTCCGGGTTAACGATGACAGTACCGGCAGTTCCATCAACAATAACAGGAGAGCCATCCAGCAAAACGTCACAGACACCTTCAACCCCGGCAACGGCTGGAATCTCCAGGGCTCTTGCAAGAATGGCCGTATGCGACGTACGGCCTCCGATTTCCGTAATAACCGCCAGAACGTTATTACGATCAATCTGCAGCATATCCGCGGGAGTAATGTCATGCGCCGCAACAATGGAACGGCTTTCATGTATTGGAAACTGCTCGGTCTTTTCTCCGCTCATGCTTTTAAACACTCGCTCGATGACCGTTTCAACATCATTGATCCGCTCTCGAAGATAGGCATCCTCGATACTGGCAAAGGCCTCGCGATAACGTTGCAGCGTTCTCTGCAAGGCACTCTCGGCGTTAATCAGTCCTGATGCTATTGTTGCTGAAGTTTCAGAGAAAAGCCGTTCATCCGACAAGATCATCAGATGAGTTTCAATAAAGAAGAGGTGATCTTCGCCGGTGGTTTCCGCCAGGTGGGATTTCAGGTGTTCAAGCTCTACACGCGTATCGGCAATTGCAACCGTTAATCGCTCGATTTCGCGGGTCACTTCTTCCGGAAGTATCGGGTATTCTGATATATTTATGCGTCTGCGATCTACAACACGTAATCTTCCTACGGAAATCCCTGGAGAAACGGCAATTCCCGTAAAAGACCTCATATCACTCCTCACCAAATCCATTGGTAATCAGTTCACTGAGCGTACTCATGGCGTCAACCTCATCAGCACCGTCAACGGTAAGGCTGACCGTGGAACCTTTCGATGCGGCCAGCATCATGATTCCCATGATGCTCTTGCCATTTACTTCAACCCCTTCCCTGGCGAGCTTGACTTCAGACGTAAACCGGCTGGCGGTTTTTACGAACAGTGCCGAGGCCCGGGCATGAAGGCCCAATTTATTTACAATCAGATATTCGTTCTGAAGCATGATTGCCTGTTTCCTCGTTTTCTCGGTATCTACTTTAAAAATTCTCCGGCGACAATAATCCCCTCGCGTCCACACCTTTGCATCTCGGAAGCCAGTTTTGCCACGTCCATACGATCACGGCGGGAACAGAACTCCATCAACATCGGCAAATTGGCTCCGGTTACTACTTCAACACGGCCTTCTTTCAGAAACGACATTGCCATATTGGAAGGAGTGCCTCCAAAAAGATCGGTCATTATGATGGCGCCTTCAGACTGAACCTTCGCCACCGCTTCCACAACCCTTGCCATTATGTCGTCCGCGCATTCACCGGGAGCAACTTCCACCGCTGCGCAATTTTCTATCGGGCCGACTATCATCTCCGCTGACGCCTTGAGGGCCGTTGCAAGACCGGCATGAGTAACAAGTACTAATCCTGTCATTAGTTTCCCTTTTCAATATCCCTGTGAGTTATTCTTACTACGGGCCAAAGTTCCTGCAAATGCATACCGGTGGCCTCAGCAATCGCCACCGAGCGATGGCGGCCACCGGTACATCCGATGGAAATAGTCAAATATGCCTTGCCTTCCTGCCTGTGAGCCGGCAAAAGCATGTCCAGGAGTGGGAAAAAGTAGTCGAGAAAAGCTGCGGTGACCGTGTTGTCAATCACATAATCTCGTACAGAATCATCCAGCCCGGAGCGCGCTTTCAACTCCGGCACGAAAAATGGATTCGGCAGGAAACGCACATCCATGACGATACTCGATTCCAGCGGTACGCCATAGCGAAAACCGAAAGACTGTACTTCCACCACCAGAGTATTTTCCTGGTCTTCTCCTCTTATAATGCGGAGAATGAACTCCTTAAGCTGGTGAACATTGAATTCCGATGTATCTATGACCCTGGTGGCCATGCCCCGCAGGCCAGAAAGCCGCTTTCGCTCTATTCTGATCGCCTCTCCCACCGAACAGTGTTCATCGGCCGGATGCCTGCGACGGGTCTCTGAGTAACGCCTTACAAGAATGTCGTCCTGCGCGTCAAAGAAGAGGATTTCCAGACTGTGGCCGGCGGCCGCGACCTTGGAAAATGCACTCTCGTACCCCTTAAAGAATTCCCTGCCGCGAATATCAGCCACCAGAACAATACCCTTGAAGGGTTCGCCTGATTTATCGATCAGATCGACAAAGCGCTTGAACAACCGCACCGGCAAATTATCAATACAGTAGAAGCCTTCATCCTCGAGGGCCCGTACTGCCGTGGATTTGCCGGAACCGGACATGCCTGTGATGATTATGATGCGCATTTAACTACTCGACCTCGTCACCAAGTGGACGCGACTCAATGCGCGCCAGCAGCAGTTCCTGAAAATCCCGTGCCGAATGGTATCCCATGCCTTTAAGAAGATAGTTGCGCGCGGCTACTTCGATGATGGAGCCAAGGTTGCGCCCCGGCCTGATAGGAATGTAAATATGAGGTATGTCTACTCCGAGAATGGTAGTGGTGCGGTCATCGATACCAAGTCGGTCATATTCGTGTGACTCGTCCCATTCAACCAGCTCAAGCATGATATCGATAATCTTCTTGTCGCGAATTGAAGAGACCCCGTACAGATCCTTGATACTTATGATCCCCAACCCCCTGATCTCCATCAGGTACTGGATCGACTCTTCCGCCTGGCCTACAAGCACGGCCGGCATTTTCTTCTTGATGAAGACCATGTCGTCGGCCACCAGACGATGTCCCCTGATCACCAGATCCAGTGCGCACTCGCTCTTGCCGATTCCGCTCTTGCCGGTCAGCAGCACACCAACGCCAAGCACATCCATCAGGACACCATGCATATAGGTGGTCGGCAGTAGCCGTTCTTCAAGGAATTTGGTAATCAGCGAAATAAAGGTTGAAGACTGGTGGGGTGTGGCCAGCACCGGAATGGCATTCTGTTCAGCCAGGTCAAGCAGGAGCTGCGGCGGCCGCAACCCCTTGGTAACTATAAAACACGCTATGGGGAAACTGCAAAGATTACCCAGGTTCTCGGTAGCGACATTAATATCAATCTCGTTCAGAAATGAAATCTCGGTATTTCCGAGCACCTGTATCCGATCGGGATGCAGGTGCTCGGTATAACCGTCCAGAGCCAAACCGGGCTTTTGAATACGCGAGCTGGAAACGCGGTTGGCAAGTCCGCGCTCACCGGCCAGGAGCGTCAGTGCGAGACCATAGTTGGTTTCGCTCAACAGCTCCTGTATTGAAAGGGCAATTCCGTCCAAGTCAATTTCCAGTCAATCAAGCCCGATGCGGCTCAATCAAGCCAAAGTTACCATCTTTACGACGGTAGAGGACATTGATTTCTCCGCTGTCGGCATCAATGAACACGATAAAATCCTTGTGCAGCAAATCCATCTGCATCACAGCTTCATCAACTGACATCGGCTTGGCTGTTTCGGTGGTGGTCTTGATCACAACCGGTTCGGCGCTGGCTTCAATACTCTCGGCTTCAAATACTTTTTTGGAGAGTTGACGGGAGTGTTCGTCGCCGTTAGGCTTGTGAGCCTTGATCTTTTCCTTGTAGCGTTTGAGCTGGCGTTCGATTTTATCAATAACCGCATCAATTGCCGCATACATGTCATTGGTTGCCTCGGAAGCCTTGGTGCTGACACCCTTTGCCGATATAACGATTTCAACAATGTGGCGGATCTTCTTTTCTACGGAAAAATAAACCTGCGCATTGATTGGTCCATCGATATACTTCACCACTCTCTCGAGTTTTTCCTCCGCGTACGCCTTAAGGGCATCGCTTTGCTCCATGTGCCTGAATGTCATGGTTGTTTGCATACTATCCTCCTGTTTGTTGGGTGCTGCAATATGGACGTCTGTCGTATCGACAGCGCGTCAAAAATGTCGCTTTCGTTCCGATGATGAACCAAATTTTAGCATTTCGCGATATTTGGTTACAGTTCGGCGTGCAATGTTGACTGTTTGTCCCGACAGCAACTCGGCAATCTTCTGATCAGAAAGCGGCTTTTTGGGGTCTTCCTTTTCAATGATTTCCTTGATTCTGTTCTTGACGCTCTCGGAAGCAAGGAATTCGCCCTCACTTGTGGAGAGACCGCTGTTGAAGAAGTACTTCAGCTCATACAGCCCCTGCGGAGTCTGCATGTATTTGTTGGTTGTCACCCTGCTGATGGTTGATTCGTGCATTCCGATATCTTCAGCAATATCTCTCAAAACCAGAGGGCGCAGATATTCGATGCCACGGTCGAAATATTCACGCTGGAAACGGATAATGCTCTTGGCAACCTTGTAGATTGTTCTCTGCCGCTGCTGAATACTTTTTATCAGCCACTGGGCGGAACGAACCTTGCCGCTGATATATTCCTCGGCATGGTTATCGATTGAACCGGTTCCCCGGATCTCCGTATACTGGGTGCTGACCTTGAGGTTTGGCAGCCCTTCCTCGTTGAGCATCACCACATAATCGTCGCCAACCTTGTGAACAAATATATCCGGAGATATGTAGTGCACTTCATCCGAGTTGAACGAAGAACCGGGGCGGGGATCAAAGCCGCCAATGATTTTGGAGGCCATCAATACCTGGTTGATGTCTACCTTAAGAGCACGTGCAATCTGCTTGTAATTACGTTTTTCAAGATCACTGATATGGTTCAGCAGTATCCCTTCAACAACGCTCCCCTTCATTCCCATGAAACGGGCCTGGATCAACAGGCATTCCCGCAAATCCCTGGCCGCGACACCGGGCGGATCGAACTCCTGGATGCACTCCAACACATCCATGACATCGTCTTCCGAAGAATTGCTGGCGGCAGCGATCTCCGGCAGCGATGCCCTCAGGTAGCCGGATTCATCGATATTGCCAATGATTACCTCTCCTACCCGCACATCCATTTCGGAATACTGTCCCATATGCAACTGCCATAACAGGTGATCTATCAATGTCCCCTGACGGGTCAGAAGATTCTCGAAAGATGGCCGGTCGTCGTCGCCACTATACTGTTCTCCGGAACTGTAGTTATAACCATCCAGGTAGCTGTCCCAATCCCGCAGGGTTTCTTCACCTGTTTCAACCTCGTGGAATTCAGTTGAATTCTCGGCAGGATCAACTTCCAGCTCGGCTGTTTCCAGAACATCCGGTTCACTAATCTCTTCAGTTTCCGCGGTTTCTTCCAGAAGCGGATTTTCCTCCAGTTCCTGGCGAACCAGATCCTGAAGTTCCAGCCGGGTCAGCTGAAGCAACTTGATGGCCTGCTGCAATTGCGGCGTCATCACCAGCTGCTGAGACATCTTAAGTTGTTGGCGCATCTCCATTGCCATGAATCGTAAACCTCTGTCCCAACTAAACGAGACTATTGCATTTTTGTAATCTATCCCAACACACGGCTGTCAACAATCGAATCGTATTACAACTTAAAGTCGTCTCCAAGATAAATTTCACGAGCTTTTTTGCTGTTTGCGATTTCATCGGGAGTACCGTACTCCAGTACCTCACCAGCGTTCATTATATAAGCCGCATCACAGACACCAAGTGTTTCCCTTACGTTATGATCCGAGATCAACACACCGATGTTCTTGTTTTTCAACGAAACTATCAGATTCTGAATATCTCCTACCGCTATCGGGTCGATACCTGCGAACGGCTCATCCAACAGGATAAAAGAAGGATTCGTTATCAGGGCACGCGCTATTTCTACACGCCTCCGCTCACCACCGGACAGCGCATATCCCATGGAAGAGGCGATATGGGTGATACTGAACTCTTCCAGCAACTGCTGCATGCGCTGCCGGCGAAGGTTCCTTTCCGGTTCGACTGTTTCAAGTATTGCAAGCAGGTTGTCCGCAACCGAAAGCTTGCGAAATACTGACGCCTCCTGCGGTAGATAACTGATGCCGCGGCGGGCGCGCTGATACATCGGCAGCCCTGTAATTTCCTCATCTCCCAGAAACACCTGACCTCCGTCAGGTTGCGCCAGGCCGACCACCATGTAAAATGTGGTTGTTTTGCCGGCTCCATTCGGTCCAAGCAGTCCGATGACAGCTCCGGAACGGATTGAAATATCGACACCATTGACAACCTGGCGACTGCCATAACGCTTCTGGAGTGATGTAGTCCAGAGTCGGGAGTGTTCAGCGACCGTCTGCATTGCCCTTCCTGGAAGGCGGATTTATCACGGCCTCAACTCTGGATTTAGGGTCATCTCCGCCGGAAACCACACTTTTGTCATCATCGACATAGTAGGTGATGGTCTTTCCGCTGATGCTGTCGCCTCCCTGCATTACCCTGGGATTGCCGGTCAAGGTGATGCGGCCGTCACGGCTGTCATAAACGGCCTGGGCAGCGGTCCCGGTCTTGTTCTGCTGTACGATACGCACATTTCCCGAAGCTTCGATCTTTTCCACATCACCTTTTTTATCAGCATAGTTGACGGTGATCTTGTCGGCAAAGATGGATATGTCGCCCTGTTTGGCAACGACTTTACCGGTAAACACTGCTGTCTTGCCCTTGTTGTCGGCGGTCAGTTCATTTGATTTAATCGTGATCGGCAGACTGGAGCGGTCCCTGCGACTGGACTTGTCGGCGGGAGCGGCCAGCGCCACGGATGCCAACAGCATGAAGACCAAAACCATCAAGGATATCTGTTTATTCATCGATTTTTACCTTTACCGCGTTTCCTGACTTTTATTACCGGCTGCTTTTTTGCAGGGCGAACAGTTTTTGCCACTCTGGACACGGGCGGCGCCTTATGCAGCGACGCCCCTGCAACAGTCGCTTCAACCGTTTTCATGAAGCGGGCGCGCTGATCCTTAACATCCAACTCCATCCCGATTGCGTTGAGACTCAAACGTTGTTGCCGGAAAACAACCCGGTCGGCTGTTTTGAACCGGGACTTTGATGCATTGTATTCTATCGAGTCAGTGTCAAAGGAGATGCCTTCCTCCGCCTTGACATGAACCTTGCCTTGCAGCTGTATATTGTTGCTGTTACTGAAATAATCGCCACGTTCAGCGGTTACGGTTATTGCGCCGCCCAACCTGCTGCGCTCAAGATCCATCCGAATCCCGCTAAGATGGGCCACCTCACCATTCTTGTCATACTCGACATGTTCGGCCAACAGTTCCCAAACCACCGCACCGTCCCGAATTTCACTGAAACGAGCTTTATTCAGGGCGACATCGATATTCTGGGGAAGCTGCTGAATGGCTGACTGCGACGCAACCTGTCTATGAGAACCGTTCCGGTAGATAACGGCCACGATGCCGATAAACGCCGTCGTTACGATAATGACCAGCAGCGGTCTGATAAAAACGGGCGATACCATAATAATGCGGGACTATACCATCGAGGAGGGGGACTGTCCAGCAGAACGTGGTTCGTGACTACATTTTTGGCACAAAGATTGAAGGTCACAATTCATAACGGCTGGCCACCTCGTCCCAAAAGCCGCAACCTTTCAGAATTAGATCGCAAACTTCACGCACAGCTCCTTTGCCGCCCCCCTTTGAGGTCACATAATCAGCGACTCCCAGAGCTTCAGGAAGCCCGTCCGCGGGAGCGGCGGAAAAAGCGACACGCCTCATTACCGGAACATCGATCACATCATCGCCGACGTAGGCGATCTGGCTGTCGGACAGGCCTGTTTTCAGCTTCACGTCCTGATAACTGTCCAGCTTTTTCAGCGCTCCCTGATAAACAATATTGATACCCAACTCAGCGGCACGGATTTCAACGACACGGGATGTGCGACCGGTAATAATGCCAACTTCGATACCGTAACGCTGCAGCATCTTTATGCCGTGGCCGTCCTTGACATTGAATACCTTGGTTTCAAGGCCGTTGCCGTCATAGATAATTCCTCCGTCGGTCATGACGCCATCCACATCCAAAAGCAGCAGCTTGATATTCTTGAGTTTATCGTTCATCAGGCGATACCCGATTTCAGGATGTCATGCAGGTGGACTATGCCGCAGGGCGCCGTGCTTGAGTCGTCGTCAAAGACAAACAACGAGGTAATGGCGCGGTGTTCCATGATCTGCAGAGCCGCTGCGGCGAGTTCACCGCGTTTGATGCGTAAAGGTCCGCGTTTCATGATCTCGGAGGCACTCTGATTCAAAATATCATACCCCTTTTCCAGCGACCGGCGCAGGTCGCCGTCGGTTATCACTCCACGCAGAGCCCCACTACTGTCGCAGACACCCGTGACACCCAACCCCTTGGAAGTGATTACAAACAGAGCGTCCTTCATCAGCGTATCTTCCCGGACCAACGGTATGCCATCGCCACTGTGCATCAGGTCTTCCACCCGCAGCAGCAGTTTTTTGCCCAGAGAACCGCCGGGATGGAATATGGCAAAATCCTCGGCCCTGAAGCCACGCTTGACCAGCAGCGCCACCGCCAGAGCATCCCCCATCGCCAGCGCGGCGGTAGTAGAAGCTGTCGGCGCCAATCCCAGCGGACAGGCCTCCTCCTTGACCGATACATCCAGAAACACGTCACTGGAACGGGCCAGGTTTGATGTCTGGCTGCCGGTCATTGCGATGAGATGGGCACCCAGGCGTTTGACGGAGGGGAGGATCCGCAGGATCTCCTCGGTCTCTCCGCTGTTGGAAATGGCGATCACCACGTCTCCGGTCATGATCATGCCCAGGTCTCCATGAATGCCTTCGGCAGGATGGAGAAAGAAAGCGGGAGTACCGGTGGAGGCCATGGTGGAGGCAATTTTCTGCCCGACCAGGCCGGATTTGCCCATGCCGCTGACGATTACCCGGCCGGAACTGGCCAGGATCAAATCCACCGCATTCTCGAACGATCCATCGATGCGGTCCGCCATCACGGAAAGCGCTTCCGCCTCAACCCGGATAACCCGGCGTGCCTCGGCTATCACTGTCATGCCGACATCCGCTGTTTCACAACTGAATCAACCGCTTTTAGAGTATTCAACAACTGGGCAAGTTCACTCAGAGGAATCGAATTGGGACCGTCGCAGAGCGCCTTGTCCGGATCCTCGTGCACCTCCATGAAAATCCCGTCGATGCCGGTGGCTACCGCGGCCCTGGAGAGGTACTCGACAAATTCGCGCTGACCGCCCGAGCTGTCCCCCTGCCCGCCCGGCAGCTGCACGCTGTGGGTGGCATCAAACACCACCGGATAGCCGGTGGAACGCATTACCGGGAAACTGCGCATATCCACGACCAGATTATTATATCCAAAGGAAGCGCCGCGCTCGGTCAGGATGATATTTTCATTGCCGCTGGCCGCGATCTTTCCGGCAACGTTTTTCATGTCCCAGGGAGCCAGGAACTGCCCTTTTTTCACATTGATGACCCGGCCGCATTTTGCCGCGGCAATCAGAAGGTCGGTCTGGCGGCAGAGGAAGGCGGGAATCTGCAGAACATCCAGCACTTCTGCAGCGGGAGAGATCTGCTCGATCGAGTGTACATCGGACAGGACCGGCAGTCCCAGAGTTTCCTTGACCTTACGCAGGATGGCCAGCCCCTCCTTGATTCCGGGACCGCGGAAAGCGTTGATCGAAGTGCGGTTGGCCTTGTCGTAGGAGGCTTTGAAGATCAGCGGTATGTTCACGCCGTTACAGATCGTCAGAAGCTTTTCGGCATGGCGCAACGTGGCGGCTTCGTTTTCAATCACGCAGGGCCCTGCAATCAGCGCCAGTGGACGTGTTCCGCCGATCTTGACATTTCCGATAATAATTTCGCGAGTCATTTGAATTCCAGTTCCTTTAATCAAAGTTGTGAATTGCCGGGAGCCACTCCTGCACGGGCAGCAGCAGTTAACAGCACACCAATCTTAACAGTACGGTATCAATAAAAAAAGACACCCGCCAAAAAAACAGCGGGTGGCCATATCAATACCACAGGCAATGTTCTATCTCAACCCAAAAGCAGTTGCATAAGCAATATTGAAAAAGCTTGTCCGGTAGCGGATTACTTCCTTACAAAAATTTCCTTTGCCAGATTGCTGTCGATGGCAAACTCGGAATAGCCGACACGGAAGATGTAGGACGGAAACGCCTGCTGCAGCACGATGCGATTTCCGGGCAAAACCCCCATCGCCATCAGTTTCTGCATTTTCTTGCTGTCTTCGGTCTGAATGTAGGCGATTTCACCTTCCTGACCCGACTTGAACTCGGTCAGCGGCACCACTCCCAGGTCGCCTTCGGCGCGGGCCTGTTCGCAGCAATCCCCTGGCGGAATCGGCTTGCCGTGGGGGCAGGTGGTGGGGTGGTTGAGCATGGTGCAGACCTTGGTGTCCACGCCCTCGTGCAACAGGTGCTCAAACTCGCAAGCCTTGTAATCACCGGCTTCACCACGTATGTTGAGCACATCCATCATCAGTCTCTCCGCCAACCGGTGGCGACGGATCGTGGTGCGCCCCTCAATCTTCCCTTCCGGCCGGAAATAGACCAGCCCCTGCCTGATCTCCACCATGGCGCGACCGGTAAGTTCGGCGTAGGCGGGATCATCCAGCGGAATCGAAAAATCCTGGGGATCCAAAGCCGCCAGTTTCTTTTCCTCGACCGCAATCCATAGCGCCTCCAGAATTTCTTCCGCCTTGTCGGATAATTTCATTCCGCGTCTCCTTTATGAGCATCGCTCTTTTTGAATATCCTGCGTATCTTTTTGACCAGTTCGGGTTCCAAAGGATTTTTATAATTACAGCGCGGGCAATGGATCGAATGACAGCCACCGGAGCAACCGCCGCAGCCCTGCTTACCCTCGTTTTCATCAAAGGTATGTCCGCAGAATCCGCAGATCATGCCAACAGTCCGGTCACCAGCAACAACTGGTTCAGCAGATAGCCGCTACCGAACGCCAGCAGACTCACGAACAGTCCGATACCGCTTGCCACCTTCCAGCCCCGTTCGTTTTTCATCACCAGGAACTGGGCCACGCAGGGGATAAACAGGGTCAGCGTGACGGCAGCCACCGTCAATTGCCGCGCATCCATCAGCCCCTTGGTCTGAAGGTCGTACAGACCAGCCGCGCCGTAGTCGCGCCTGAAGAAGCCGAAGATAAAGGCCACCGCAGCTTCCCTGGGCAGACCGAGCGAGGCCATTACCGGTGTCATCGTATCAATGGCCTTTTCAAAGAAGCCGGTCACCTTGCCCAGCCAGAGCAATACCGAGGCCA
>JAURXC010000256.1 GCA_030654645.1 Deltaproteobacteria bacterium
CCGGCAATAGTTACAGCCTCAATATTCCCGCCATGACAGATACTCCGGCGCATTACCGCCCAGCCTTACAACCGCCTCCACCGTGCGGGCAGCATCCTTGACCCGGGCAACCGCATTGATTCTGAACAGGACGCCCTTGACGGTGAGCAAGCTGCTTGAACCACCTAAACGCCCGGCCACAGCCGCATCGATTCCGGAAACATTGGAAAGCTCTCCAGTATTTTTAAAGGGCGTCAGCCGCCTTCTCTCCATGATACTCTCGGCCATGCGCTCATCCATGCCCTCAACCAGCGCCAAAAGCACCTCTTTTGGGGCGGTATTGATGTTGATCTTCGGTGATGCGCTAGGCGACTCCGACCACGACCAGATCGTGACAAATGGCTGCAGGCTGCGTACAAGCTCCACAGTGAAGCCCTTGACCAGCGACAACTCCGTAAGCGTCGCCAGCTTGCCGTTACGGGCGTCATAGCCCGGCTTCAGGCTGCGGTAATAGGAATTCTCAACCCCGCCGCTGGAATTTGGCTGTTCGTCACTGTCAATCCAGTCGGCCAGCGCTCCCCAGCGATCCTCCGGCAGCTGCAGTCTGCTACCGAGACGCTTCAAAACGTCCGGAATAAAATCCTTGTAAACTCCGGTATCAAACACCAGATCATTCAGGTTGATCTTGGCACTCTCTTCACTGATCGTAATCACGACCGTGCCAACCTCGTCATCCAGCTTGATCGGCTCGGCCCATTTGTCCGAGAGCGAGGTATAGGCCCGGTTGGAAAGCGCCCTCTGCAGCAGCCTGGCGCCACCGGTAACGCCCGATTCGGCCAGGATCGAAGCTTGCTGGCCATCCCTGAATCCTCGGCTGAGCGACACATCCACATACACCTGGTGGATCATCTCGACCACGACCGCCACCATCAGCGAAGTTATTACCAGGGTCAGCACCAGTGCGAAACCGGATCTGTCCTTCAGTCTGCCCGTCACAAGCCGCTGATCCGCGGGGTCGCCAGCATCGAAAACTCGACCGGACGCCCCTCTTCCTCAACCTGCACCGTAACCTTCACCGCTTTGGGCAGAGCGCCGTTGATCGCGCTGTCCCAGCTCCTGACCCATTTGGAGCCATCGTAGCACTCCACCAGAAAGGAGCTGATCCGCTCCATCTGCGGAAAGGCGGCAGTAACGTCCGACCCGCTAAAGACCATGTCACGCTCCTGGCGGGTCAAGGTGCGTTTGCTATCCTTCTCGGTCATCCGGTAGCCTACCGTAACGATTCCAGACTCGCCGCGCGACAGGTCTGCCAGCGGCGACAGGGTCGTCAGCTCCAGCGTGGATGAAGGAGCACCGAAACTGTCGCGGTCTTCAACTATAAAACGCAGACGTTTGTGTTTGTCTTTGCTGTTGAACATGGCGGAAGAAACTTCCCTGCGGATCAGATCCAGGGTGGCGCCCAGCTCGCGCCGTGACTCCATCCCGGCCGCCGCCCGCTCCCGGGCCCGGACTACACCGAAGTAACTGCCATAGAGCGCCCCGGCCAGTATCCCCAGCAGCACCACCGCAATCAGGATCTCCAGCAGCGTAAAACCTTTATTGCTGGACGTAGCGGACAAGCGCCACCTCCCTGCCGTCGCCAATGCGCTGAACGGTCACAACCAATTTTTGCAATCCGGGCAGCGTTGCCGGCAACAGTTCCGCTTTCCATTTAAGCTCGGGATGGAAAGGCGCAAAGGTGCCCTCCCCTTTTGCCGGAGCCTGCTCGATCTCGGCCATGCGGGCCCGCGCCAGCAGTGTCATGGCCGTGCTGTCCCGCTCATCGGCGATCACGCCGAGGTGATAGTTGACCGACCCCAGCAGCGTCAGGATAACCACGGCCATAATGGCCAGCGCGATCACCACTTCCAGCAGCGTGAAACCTCTCACAGAGGCTCCTCCTGGTATCCCTCGTAGAACTTGACCTTGCCGCCGGAGGGAAACGTCATCACGGTCCAGAATTTTCCCTCGGGTGAACGCAGGTGAATGATTACAAAATCACTCCGACCGGCCATGCCCACATCCAGCCGCAACTGGCCGTCAACAACTTTTCCCAGCCTCTGGATGACCACATCGGCTACCTGTATGCCTTCCTTCAGCATCGGTTTCTGCAGCAGCGGGTCGGAAGGCGCCCTGCCGCTGCCGTCAGCTGCGACTTCAAACACTTTGAGTTCATCGGTGCCGGGCGCCAGGCTAAGATAGTAGCCGGCTCCGGTGGTGGCGGCCCGCTCCTGCAGATAACGCAGTGAAGCCGCCATGGTACGGGCCGATATCTTCAGATTTTCACTGTCGGAGGAGGGCAGCCGCGGTATCACCAGCATCATCACCATGCCGATGATGACCATCACCACGACAATTTCTATCAGCGTAAATCCGCATCGGCTTCTCAAACTCATAGGAATTCGGAAAGTTTCTCCCGCTCATCCACCAGGTAGAATTCAAGCGTCTTGCGCAGCGCATCATCGACGCTGGTCACCGGCTGCCACCCCAGGCATTCCCTGGCGCGCTCGACCGACGGCACACGGGTCAGCATGTCCTGGTAACCCTTGCCGTAGAAGGAATCGGAGGAGGTCTCAACGATCCGGCACTTGGCGGCTTTATCCTTGTACAGCGGAAACTCGGCCACCATGTCGCGCAGCTTCTCCGCCAGTTCCTTGACGGAGAGATCGTTGGCCGGGTTACCGATGTTGAAGATCCTGCCGTCGGCGCAGCCGTTCTCGTTGGCGATGATCTTCATCAGGCAGTCGATGCCGTCCTCGATAAAGGTGAAGGAACGGCGCTGGTTGCCGCCGTCCACCAGCAGGATCGGTTCCTCGGCCAGGATATTGTAGAGGAACTGGGTCAGCACGCGCGAGCTGCCCTCCTTGGCGGTGTGGATGCTGTCCAGCTTGGGGCCGATCCAGTTGAAGGGACGGAACAGCGTGAATTGCAGCCCTTCATGGTTGCCGTAGGCATAGATCACCCGATCCAGCATCTGCTTGGCGCAGGAGTAGATCCAGCGCTCTTTGTTGATCGGGCCCAGCATCAGCGGCGAGTTCTCCTCGTCGAACTGCGCATCGGGGCTCATGCCGTAAACCTCGGAGGTAGAGGGGAATATGACCCTTTTCTTGTATTTGTGGCAGAGGCGGATGATTTTGAGGTTCTCCTCGAAATCCAGTTCGAAGACTCTCAGGGGATCCTTGACGTAGGTTACCGGCGTGGCGATCGCCACCAGCGGCAGGATCACATCGCTTTTATTGATGTTGTACTCGATCCACTCCTTGTTGATCGTGATGTCCCCCTCCAGGAAATGGAAACGGGGGTCTCCCAGCGAGCGCTCCAGCTTGTCACAGGCCATGTCGAGGCCGAAAACTTCCCAGTCGGTGGTGGTCAGGATACGGTGTGTGAGGGCATTGCCGATGAAACCGTTAACGCCAAGAATCAATACTTTCATTACAGCTCCTGTTCTTAGTAAGTTAGAATTTATTTTCTGCTATTTTCTGGCAGAAAATAAATTCGTTAACGCACTTATCCTGTTTATCAGGGTTATGAATTTTATGCGAATACTGTCATAGCGCTTGTATGCTGCCTTGCAAACTCTTCCGGGCCCTGTTCAGCATCGCCTTCAGCCTGCAACGAGCGCAGCTCCAGCAAGCCATCGCCGGTGCCGACCAGCAGCGGGGCCTTGGAAACGATCTGTCCCGGTCCGGCGTTCCCCTCCACCGGCCAGGCCTTCCAGATAATCACTTTCCGGTCAGCAAGGAAGGTGAACGCCCCCGGATAGGGGTGGGTCACTCCGCGAATCAGGTTGTGGATCTGTACCGCGCTCCTGCTCCAGTCGATGCGGCCATCGGCCGGCTTGCGGCCGCCGCAGTAGTTGCCCTCCGCCAGATTCATCGGGATGCGGGGCGCGCAGCCATCGCGCAGCAGTGGCCAGGCGCGGCCTATCACCTGCACCGCGGCATCGGTAACCTTGCAGAAGACATCATGGGCCGTGTCGCTGAACTCGATCGGAACCTTCTGCTGATCCACGATATCGCCGGCATCCGGCTTTTCGACCATGTAGTGCAGCGTGGCGCCGGTCTCGCTTTCGCCGTTGATCACGGCCCAGTTTACCGGCACCCGCCCGCGATACCTGGGCAGATACGAGCCGTGCAGGTTGAGCGCTCCCAAACGTGGAATTTCCAGCACTTCCGCTTTGATCATGTTGCGGTAGTAGAACGAAAAGATGAAGTCCGGAGCAAGCTGCCGCACCCGCTCGATATTTTCCGGCAGAGAGATATCTCCGGTCAGGCAGGGGATGCCGTGCTGTAAGGCCAGCTCACGCACCGAAGAGAACCAGATCTCCTCGGTCGGCGAATCCTCGTGGGTAAAGATCAGGGCGATTTCGACCCCCTGGCGCAGCAGTTCGCTGATGCAGCGGTAGCCGACATTATGGTAGGCACAGATGACCAGTTTGTTATTCGTCAAAACCGTAGGTCCTCCTGACCACAAACCTCGGCCTCTTGCGCACCTCCTGGTAGATCCTGCCCACATACTCGCCGACTATGCCGATCCCCAGAATGATGATGCCGATAAAGAAGAACAGGATCGCAAACAGCGTGAAGACCCCTTCCACCTCGGCCCCGACGATGAAACGGCGCACCAGCAGGAAGATCGCGAAGGCGACCGACAGCACAGACGTAATGATGCCGAACAGCGCGAACAGCTGCAGCGGCACCACCGAAAAGCCGGTCATCAGGTCGAAATTGAGCCGGATCAGGCTGTAGAAGGAGTATTTGCTCTCCCCCATGGAACGTTCGGCATGGCCGACCTCGATCTCGCTCGGGTTGGAGGCAAAGGTCTGCGCCAGGGCCGGAATGAATGTGGTCGATTCACGGCAACGGTTGATATTGTCGATCACGTAGCGGTGGTAGGCCCGCAACATGCAGCCGTAATCCCGCATCTGCATGCCGGTGATCTTGTTGGTCGTGATGTTGACGATACGCGAAGCCAGCTTGCGGAAGGTCGAATCCTGGCGCTGCTGGCGGATCGTGCCGACCACATCGTGCCCCTTCTCGATCTCGGCCACCAGGCGCGGAATTTCCTCGGGCGGATTCTGCAGGTCGGCGTCCAGCGTGATCACTATTTCTCCGGCGGACATCTCGAACGCGGCCAGGATGGCCATGTGCTGGCCGAAGTTGCCGTTGAACTCGATCACCTTGACCCCGGCGAAATCCTCCGCCATCCGGCGCAGTATCTCCAGCGAGCGATCCCGTGAGCCGTCATTGGTGAAAATGATCTCGAATGAACGCCCCGTCCCCTGCACCGCCGGATAGAGCCGCTCCATCAGGGGAGCAAGGTTGGCCTCCTCGTTGTAGACAGGTATCACAATGCTCAGATAGGGTTTTTCCATGCCATGCCCCTCGATATCAGCCTTCGGCAACAATTTCAATCAGCTCCTCTCCGAAAAGCTGTTTCTGCCAGTTTCGCAGTCCGGCAATTTCATCCAGCGTGGCACGGGTCGCGCCGGCAATATCCGCCACGGATTCCAGCATCCAGTTGGGCGCCAGCACACCCGGTTCCAGCCCCAATTCGGCGCTTTTTTGATCGCGCCAGCCCTTCAGCTGACGGAGACGTTCCTTGGCGCCTTCCACCACGTCATTTTTACGGCTGCGCGGATAAACCGGCAATTTTTGCTCCGGAATCTCCATTCCATGAGCGACGGCCGCCAGCAGGGCCTCGCCATGGCGGGCAAGCTGCCCCGCTGTCATCCCCTTGATGGTAGCCAGTTCTCCCAGTGAACGCGGCCTGATCTCGGCAATCTCCTGCAGGGTCTCAACAGACAAGATCTTGAACGGCGGACGATCCAGCAGCCGTGACTGCCTGTCCCGCAACTGCAGCAGCTCTTCCAGAACAGCCAGACTGCGCCCCTTCAGCTTGCCGGCGCCTTTGCAATACAGAAACAGCGGCCCCTCTTTTTCCGCCACCCTGGCCTGGCAGACCAGGCGGCATTCCTCTTCCAGCCACTTCAGCCGCCCCTTCTGCAAGAGTTCGTGGGAGAACTGGTCATACAACGGCAAAAGGTCAGACGTGTCGGCCATGGCATAGGCGCTCATCTCCCTGCTTAACGGGCGCTTGCTCCAGTCAGCTTTCTGGTATTTCTTGTCCAGCTCGATGCCGAAACGCGCTTTCAGCAGCGCCGCCAGGCCGAATTCCGGAATACCCAGAAATCGGGCCGCAATCATCGTATCAAAGAGGTTGGTCACCTCGATGCCGAAATCACGGTGAAGCGAGCGTATATCGTAATCGGCTCCGTGCATGACCACCAGGATTGACGGATCGCCAAACGGCCCCGCCAAAGGGCTCAAATCCCGGCATGCCAGCGGATCTATCAGCCAGTTTTCCAACCGGCTTGACACCTGTATCAGACAGACCTTCTCCTGATAATGATGCAGGGAGTCCATTTCCAGATCAACGGCAATTTCAGACTGTTGCGAGAGGATATCCGCGACTTCCGCCAGCCTGGCAACATTGGTTATTATTTCGCAGGTTACTGCCTGCCCGTGTAAGCTACTCAAACCGCAAACTCCTGCACTATGGAATAGGTTGTGGTGCGCTGGGCGGCCCGGAAGCCGGCGCCCTGTATCAGCTTGATCATTTCGTCCCGTGACATGCGGAAGCTGCAGCCGGCGGCAGCAACAACATTTTCTTCCAGCATTGTGCCGCCCAGATCGTTGGCTCCGAAAAAGAGCGCCACCTGGGCCATCTTGGCGCCCTGCGTAACCCAACTGGCCTGGATGTTGTGGATGTTATCCAGCACAATCCGCGACAGGGCCAGGACTTTAAGGTAATCGACACCGGTGGCGGTAGTCCCGCCCAGTTCGGTATTTCCAGGTTGGTATGTCCATGGAATGAAGGCGGTGAAGGATCCGCCACTATCCTGCAACTCCCGCACCCGGAAGAGATGTTCGACAATATCTTCCGGCTTCTCGTTGCTGCCGAACATCATCGTGGCGGTGGTCGGCATCCCGATGACGGCAGCCTTCAGCATCACTTCGCCCCACTGACGCCAGCCGATTTTTTTCGGCGAGATGCTGCTTCTGACTTCATCTACCAGAATCTCGGCGCCCCCGCCCGGGATGGAATCCAGACCGGCCGCTTTCAGTCGGGCCAGGGTCTGATTGAGATCCAAACCTGAATTTGATGCGATACAGGTTACTTCGGCCGGTGAAAGCGAGTGGTTCCGGACCGAGGGGAAGCGTGCCTTTATCTCCCGGAACAGCTGCTCGAAATATTCTATCTTCAGCTCCGGATTAAGCCCGCCCTGCATCAGCAGTTGGGTTCCCCCCTGCTCAACCAGTTCGGCTATCTTCTGATAAATCAAATCATTCGAAAGAATGTAGGCATCTTCAGCCTGCTTGTCGCGATAGAAGGCGCAGAAAGAGCACCGGGATTCACAGATGTTGGTATAGTTCACATTACGGTCCACCACAAAGGTAACCAGACCTTCGGGGTGCAACCTGCGTCTTATATTGTCCGCTCTCCCGCCAAGCTGCAACAGTTCGCCGTCCAGAAGCAGTTGCAGCGCTTCGTTGCGGTCGATTCTCGGCAATAGCGACATATTCACGATTGCTTGCCCGAGGCGGAGCTTTTATCGCCATGTTCGATACGGAACATACCAAAAGTTGCCATTGGCTTGCCGTTGGAATAGCTGATCGTTACATGACCTTTCACCGGCAGCTCTTTGCAATCCTTGCTGAAGAAGACCGTCTCGACTTCCGAAAGCTTCTCCCCTTTCAGCAGAGAGTTAAAATGTTCAATGCATTCAATCCGGTTTTCGGGAGCGATGATGTTCCATATTTTCAATCCTGCGATTTCGTCGGACGAGTAGCCCAAATGTTCTCGCCAGGCCCGGTTGACGAAAATGAAGCTGCCATCCGGCGCAACACACTGGACTATGTCGCCGGCATTTTCGAAAACGGCAAGATACATCTGCTCCCTGTCCAGCAGATTCCGCTCGGTTTCAATCCTCCGGGTTATGTCAGTGTATGCCAGAACCACCTGCGTTACATCTCCGAAACGGTTTTTTACGGGCACTCCCGACACTTCGAAATGCTTCCCATTCTGAACCCAGTCGGTCTGATGCACCGGACGCCTGGTTTCCATGATTCGTTCGAAGGCACAGTTGGGCGGATAGCTGTCACTCCCGCAAATTGCCTGACAGCAGGTTTTTCCGGCCAAATGCCCTTCTTCGAGACCGAACATCTCCAGCATGCGCTGGTTGTAGATCTGCACATTCATGTTGCTGTCCAGCACCATGATGCCGATTCCTACCGACGCGAGAATGGCCTGGATTTCATCATGGGCGACACGCAGACGTTCATTCAGATTTTTTTCGTGCCCAAGGATCTGGACAAATGACTCGGCAACAACACCGATCGGGTCGATTCCGATCAGGGTATCGTCATCCAGCTCTTCCGGGCGAATCGGCAGTGTTCCCATCAGCAGCAGCAGTTGATTTGTCTTTTTCCGTATATATTCGATCTGCCGGAACTGAGCTTCCCGCAGCATCCTGTTTTCCGATGTCAAACGCTCCAGGTCCGATTCGCCAAACAGTTTATGAATGATTGATTTCATCTTAGTGGTATCCTGTTCACTGTCTGGCTGCGAATATTTCGATGCGATAATGTTGCTCTATTTTTGTAACCGTTGTACCGTACCCCATGTTTTCAGCTGTTTCCGGAATAGTTACGGTCGAGTCGCGGTTATCGGTGATAAAAACGAGCTTGAATGTTTCTGACTTGATTTCATTTTTATTAAGATTGATCTCACGCAACGCGGTGATAAACGTTGAAGGACAGATCTGCCCGCGCATGTCTATTTCTTTTATTTCCATATCACTCACTTATATCCACCCGATACCTGGCTTCAGTTGTTTTTAAGAACAATTCCCGATAAAAATTTTCCACCCAACCAGGCTCCGGGCAGTAACCCGATCCCGAACAGCATGCTCTGCATCACCAGGATCGGCAATCCGCCCAGCAGATGCCAGATATTGCATGACGGCGCCATACGGGCCGCCAGCCCCATCAGCACACCACCCAGAAGCCCCGATGCCAGTTGCGGCAACGGTACCTTCAAATAGATTCTGAATTCTCCCAGACTGGCCGACGAGATCAGCCCGCCGGCAACAAGACCGAATATCAACGGATACTGGATCAACGCGATACCGTCGTAACCTGGTCCGGGCCCGCCGGAATAGGCGATCCCCAGTAACTGGTTGGCATAGCTGAACGGCTTTGCGGAAAAATATGCCAGATCCCGTACATGCTCGGGCAGGATCAGGCTCAGGAACCAGGAACCGAATTTGGAGTAACTGGTCGTGATGCCCAGCGGGACGCCAATTGTTATTACCGAAATCGTAACCAGCACCGCGATTATCAGGGCCGCTTTCCATGGCTGCAGATAACCGGCCGCATATGAACGCCTGACAAAAGCGCCGGTTTTCCACCAATTCAGTACCGGAATTCCCAGAATTACAATCGCGGCCGAAACCGTTGCCCCTTGGGACACGCCCAATAGTTGGGGCAGTGTTATTTTACCGGGTGCAAATACAGTTGCATCGGAAAACGCCTTCCAGGCCCCGTGAAATTCGGCATAGAAGGTGCTGCCGATCAACAGTCCGACAAAGGCAAACATGCTGATCACATTTCCGGAGCCCATTTTGTAAAGAGTACCGGCGACACAACCTCCAGCCAGAACCATTCCGAAGCCAAACAGGGCTCCTCCCAGCAGATTCGATAGCGCCGGAGGCCCGAAGGCGGGATACGGAAACAGCGCTATCCAGCCGTACAGTCGGAATACTTCCGTCAGAATCATGTTTGCCAGCACCAAGAGCGCCAGCACCTTCAACATGGTGTATCTGCGGAACAGGAACAGATCGCGCATCATTCCGGCCATACAGAAATCGGAGCGGTGCATGACCAGACCAGCGATACAACCTATGACCAGCGACGTCAGACCGGTTATCAATTCGCCGCTAAATGTCATGGCAGTTGGGCAATCTCTGCCGACAGCAGCTGGCGGATAGCCATCGTTTAACGCAGCCTCAGATTGATAGTTTTGACTATGCCGCTATTTCTGAACCTTAACTGCAGTCTCAGGTCCTTGACCGTTTCCGCTTCCCCAGGGAAAAAGATAAAGCCGTTGGCAAGGTTGTCGGCCGCCATAACTTTACCTTCGATGCCCTTGTCACGGATATTCTCGGCGATCCTGTATTCCCGTTGACGATCATCCCCAGCCTTGTTGGCGCCGCCGATCACCGCCCCGCCGGCCCCACCGATAACGCCCCCCTTGACTACCGCCTCTCCCACATTCCGACCGGACACGATCCCGAGCGCCAATCCCAGGATGGCCCCGGCTGCGGCACCCCAGGCAGCGCCCTTGCCGGCCCCACTCACTATCGCTCCAGCTTCGGTGGCCTTTTCAACCCTCTCGACCGCTTCGCTGTTAGACAGTATTTTCCAGTACCGGTTGGATCCGTCCACCAGGAATGTCTGTCCTGACACGACCTCAACCCCTTGACCGCTTCGGTTGTCCATGACAATCTGAACCGGCAGCAGACCGGCTGATCTTATATCGAAACCGAAAGTATCTTCAGCCAGCTTTTTATCCGCATAAGGCTCGGCCCCAACCATCAGTCCATCGGCATCCTGGTAATTGGCATATTCCTGAGGGGGCCTGAATGACACCGCCCTGTTTTCATATGTTGCACAGGCAGAGAGATGGGTTGCAATCACCAAAAGGCAGATCAACTTTTTCACGTGGCACCTCCATCCGCAATACTGAAAAATAATAGACCACTTTAGAGCAGATTCAGATCATCTGCAACTTCATTCTCAGGCTTGCCTGCCTTAAAAATGCTTTACACCGCCCAGAGCTACAAAAACAGCATTGAATCCAAAACCACGCAAAAAGCATGTCTAGGCATAACAAGTCCCGCAAAAACGCCTTAGAACCTGTTTTTGGGCGACAGCCCTGCAAGCCCTGTTTTTATGCGGGTTTACAGGGTTTCATTACCACCAGTGCCCTGGTTCCCATATTGTTTGGCAGTTTGTAGGCGTGTTGTGACGTTATTGAAAAGCCGAGCGACCTTAACACTTCGCTGCTTTCGCTTATTTCATCATCCGCTCCCAAGCCCTTCATCGCAATGATGCGACCATTGGCTGCAAGCAACGGGGAAGCAAGTGACACAAAATGATCCAGACGGGTAAATGCTCGTGAGGTAATCAGGCTGAATTTCCCTGCGTGGGTTTTATCAAGATCTTCAATTCTTGCATGCAGAGCTTCGATTTTTTTCAAGCCAAGCAGACGGATGACATGACGCTGAAAATTTATCTTTTTACCAACGGCATCAACCGATACCATCATTGTGTCTGGCCTGACTATTTTCAACGGAATAACCGGCAGCCCCCCACCCGATCCGATATCAAGCAATATGTCTTCGTTTAGAACATGTGGGGCCAGATGCAGGCAATCGATGAAGTGTTTAATAACAATTTCGTTTTCATCCGTAATTGACGTCAGATTCACCTTGCTATTCCATTTAAGAAGTTCAGCGGCGAAGGATTTGAATGCATGCAGGTTTTCATCCGTAAGAATCAACCCCATATTTGTAGCTTCATGCACAAGAAGATCTGTTGTCATCCGGAAATATCCTTCCAGGTATTGGCTCTCAACGCAATCGCCAGTATTGATATCGCCGCCGGAGTAATTCCGGGAATTCGTGAAGCCTGCCCAAGCGTGTCAGGCCGTCCCTTCTCCAGCTTCTCACGCACCTCGGTAGTCAACCCCCTTATTGATGCATAATCAAGTTCTGCCGGTATCACTGCAGTCTCCAGTTTTTTCGAGCGTTCGACCTGCTCCAGCTGCCTGTCTATATAGCCCCGGTACTTTATCTGAATCTCAACCTGTTCACGGACATCGGATGATGTTTCACGTGAAACATCATCCATGTCTGCCAGATCAGCATAAGAGATATCGGATCGTTTCAGCAAATGCTCCAACGTCGTACCCTTCTGAATGTCTTCTATCCCCAAACGAGTGAGTACGGAGTTTTCACGCTCGGTTAATGTAACCCGTGTCTGCGCAATCCGTTGCAGATCCTCGCTGATCATTTCGCGCTTACGGACAAACGAGGCGTACTCTTGATCCGGGACAAGGCCCAGCCCGAAGCCGATTTCTCTCAGTCTAAGATCGGCATTATCTTCACGTAGCAGCAGGCGGTACTCGGCACGTGAAGTAAACATCCGGTAAGGCTCCTTTGTACCAAGGGTAACCAG
>JAURXC010000261.1 GCA_030654645.1 Deltaproteobacteria bacterium
GTGCGCGAAAATGGCGGCCAGTACACCCATGCCGCGCTCTGGATGGCCATGGCCATGGCCCGCAAAGGGGATGGCGGGCGGGCGGTGCAGCTGTTGCGCATGCTCAATCCGATCGAACATGCCCGCGATGCTGAAGCGGTCTGGCACTATGGGGTCGAGCCCTACGTGGTTGCGGCCGACGTTTACCGGTTGCCCGGTCGGGTTGGACAGGGGGGCTGGTCCTGGTATACCGGCTCGGCGGCCTGGATGTACCGGGCCTGGATCGAAGAGGTGCTGGGGTTGCAGGTGCGGGGAGGGCAGATGCGGGTCAATCCGGTCATACCGGCCACCTGGCCCGGTTTCAGCCTCAATTATCGGCATGGTGAAACCGTCTACGCGATCCAGGTGGAGAATCCGGACGGTTGTGAGCGCGGCGTTGCCTGGGTGGAAATGGATGGCCAGCGCGTGCCCGATGGTGTGATCATGCTTGAGCGGAGTCTGATGAAGCATCAGGTCCGGGTCCGGATGGGAAATCCGGTCAGTACGGCGATGGCGCCGTAGTTCTGTCTGCTGCAATGAAGATAGTTTGTTGAATTAGCAGTCCCCTCTCCCTGAGGGAGAGGGTCAGGGTGAGGGGGATGTTGTAATATATGCCACTGTTGTTCCCCCTCATCCGGCCTTCGGCCACCTTCTCCCTCAGGGAGAAGGGCAAGCGGTGGATTAGAACTACTCAGTAGTTGTTTTTAAGCCTTCCGTGGTCCGTCATATATGGCAGTAATGTTATACGTGACGGGTTACGTTGACGATCTTTCATTTTCCCCGTACGCCACCTTTCCACTTTACCCCGTACAATCAAACTGTTGCGCTATCTGCATCCGCATGTTTTCAGTGGCATGCTAGTTGCGATGTACCTGTTCAGGCGGAAGATGGGCACTGTCGTGCGTTCTGCCAAATACGAGTTGTCCTAAAGGGGGATACCATGAAATCAGGAATCAGGGATCAGGCGGAAGGAACGCTTCACGAGGCGAAGGGCAAAGTAAAGGAGGTCGTGGGTAAATTAAGCGATAATCCAAAGTTGCAGGTTGCGGGCGCCGTTGAAAAGATCGCCGGAAAGGTTCAGGGGAAAATCGGCCAGGTCAAGAAAGTTTTCGGCAAGTAGCTCCAGGGAGCGACACACCATTGGTAACTTTTCGTAATCCAAAAGTAAAAAGGAGAGTGTTATGAAAAACCTGATTAAAACAGTAACTGTATTTTCATTACTCGCGATCATGTGTTTGATG
>JAURXC010000263.1 GCA_030654645.1 Deltaproteobacteria bacterium
CTGCTGGCGGGTGGGATCGCCCACGACTTCAACAATATCCTGGCTCCGATATTCGTTTACGCCGAAATGATCCGCAAGCCGTTTTCGGAGGATGACCCGATTCACAAGCGGGCCTCTGCCATTCTGGAGTCGGCGATCAAGGCCAAGAATCTCGTCAGGCAGTTGTTGAGCTTCAGCCGCAAACAGGTGCTGGCGATGCAGAAGCTGGATTTGAGCGAGGTCGTCAATTCTTTCAGCGATATCCTGCGCAGAACCATTCGCGAAAACATATCCATCCGTACCTCTTTCAATGCCATAAACTGTCCTATCTTCGCCGATCGTACCCAGATCGAGCAGATTCTGCTGAATCTGGCGGTAAACGCCCAGGACGCGATTGACGGCAACGGATCAATCCTGATCGAGACCGATAACGTGATGCTTGATGACGAATATTGCGAACTGCATCCCGGCACTGTTCCCGGACGGTATGTGGCGCTGAGTGTTGTAGACAGTGGCTGTGGCATCAGCGACGAGATCCTGCCGCATATTTTCGAGCCGTTTTTCAGTACCAAGGCCATTGGTCGCGGCACCGGGCTGGGACTCTCCACGGTTTACGGAATCGTCAAGCAGCACGAAGGTGCAATGGACGTCCAGAGTGCCGAGGGGCAGGGTACCCGTTTCAGAATTTATCTGCCTTTGGCGGCAGGTGATGAATCCGAATTCCTTGTCACGCAACCGGTCGGGGTTGAGAGCGGGGCTCGTCATGCTACTATTTTGCTGGTGGAGGATAATGAAATGGTGATGGACATGACCCGTGAACTTCTGGAGAACAGGGGCTATCATGTGCTGACGGCCCATATGCCGGAGGATGCCATTGCCATTGCGCTTCTGCATGCGGAAAAAATCGATCTGCTTTTGTCGGACGTGGTAATGCCGCAGATGAGCGGCCCGAAACTGTACGGCCGAATAAGTGAACATATCCCCGGTCTCAAGGTGTTATACATGTCGGGCTATACCAGCAACGAGGTCGTTAAGAACGGCGGCATGAACGGTGGTGCCGGTTTTATCTCCAAGCCATTTTCGACAGCTGAGCTTTACGGCAGGATCGACGGGATGCTGGCACAGCCCGGCCAAAAATAATATCCATCCGGGGTCAAACCGCAATGAATGATACTCCTTCCAAAACCATTCTGATAATTGATGACGAATACTACGTGCGGGATTCGATCGCGGCCTATCTGTATGACGTCGGCTACCGGGTGTTGATGGCGGAGAATGGTTTGATCGGTCTGGAAACCTTTCACAGGGAATTGCCGGATGTCGTCTTGACGGATCTGCGAATGCCGGTAATGGACGGATTCGCTGTGGTGGAATCGGTGCGTGACGGGGCGCCCTATACGCCGATAGTGGTCGTATCCGGCCTGGGGGATCTGGATGAAGCGATCCGCGCTCTCAGCCTCGGCGCCTGGGACTATATCAGCAAGCCGATCATAAATTTCGAAGAGTTGAAAATCACTATGGAGCGTGTGTTGGATCGGGCACGACTGCTGCTCGAAGTCCGCGACCATCAGCAGAATCTGGAAAAACTGGTTGAAGAGCGCACCCGCCAGGTCCAGGTCACGCAAAGCCGCCTGATCCAGGCCCACAAGCTGGCCTCGATCGGCATGCTTGCCTCCGGCATCGCCCACGAGATCAATAATCCCAACAACTATATCGCCTTCAATACGGATCTTTTGACGGAAATCTGGCGGGATGCCCTGCCAGTGCTGGCCGCCCATGCCGAACTGCACCCCGATTTCACCCTGAGCGGTCTTCCGTTCGATGAAATACCGGTTACTACAGAACGGCTCCTTGCCGGTCTGGCGGACGGGTCGCGCCGGATCAACACGATTGTCAGCCAGCTCAAGCAGTATGCGCGGCCCGGTGCTGATGTCTGTCCATCCGGTTTTGACATCAACCGGGCGGTCTCTAACGCCGTGGCGTTGCTCGACCACCATATCCACCGGCAGACCGATGCTTTCAGGCTGGATGCGGGTAACGACCTGCCGCCGGTTCACGGATCGATGCAACAGATCGAGCAGGTGCTGATCAATCTGATCGCCAATTCACTGCAGGCCATTTCTGCCCGGGACCAGTCCGTGGTAGTCAGCACTTCCTTTGACAGCGGGAACGGTGAGGTCGTGGTTGTGGTAGCCGACCAGGGGTGCGGGATGAATACAGAAACACTTGCACGACTGAAGGAGCCGTTCTTCTCGACCCGCCATGAAGACGGTGGCACCGGTCTGGGGATTTCGATCAGCGACAGTATCGTTCATGAGCAGGGTGGTGCCTTGGCCTTCGAAAGCGAACCGGGTAAAGGGACCAGGGCGATTGTCAGGTTGAAAACGATGTCGCTTAAACGGAGCGGAATATGAAAACAGAACCGATCGAGCCTGCCATCCTGCTGGTGGATGATGAAGAGGAACTGTTGTTCAGCAGCCGTTTGATCCTGCGGCGGGCGGGATTTAAAAATGTGCTGACCCAATCCGACAGCCGCCGCGTGATGGATCTGCTGGCGGAACAGCCGGTTGCGCTGGTCCTGCTTGATATGACAATGCCGCATGTCACCGGAAGCGAGTTGTTGAAACAGATCAAGGCCGCCTATCCTGATCTGGCCGTGATCATGGTGACCGCTGTCAATTGCCTGGAGACAGCTGTTGCCTGCATGCGTAACGGCGCCGACAACTATCTGGTCAAGCCGGTGGAAAAGGACAGCCTGATTGCAACGGTGCGAACCAGTTACGAGCTGGCCCGGACACGCTGTGATCTTGAGAGGTTGCGCCGCTGTCTCGCACTGGGAACACTTGGCAGCGAGACCGCATTCAGCAGAATTGTGACCGCCTCTCCAAGGATGCGCAATATCTTCCTCTACCTCGAATCGGTGGCTCAGTCCCGGCAGCCGGTGCTGATCACCGGCGAAACCGGCACAGGCAAGGAATTGGCGGCGCGTGCCGTGCATGACCTGAGCGGACGCGGCGGTTCCTTTGTCGCGATCAACCTTGCCGGACTTGACGATGCGATGTTCAGCGACACTCTCTTCGGTCACCAGCGAGGCGCCTTTACCGGAGCCGAACGGACCCGTGAAGGGTTGATCCGCCAGGCGGCCGGCGGAACTCTCTTTCTGGACGAGATCGGCGACTTGACGCTTTCATCGCAGGTCAAGCTGCTGCGATTGCTGCAGGAGGGCGAATATCTGCCGCTGGGAGCGGACAAGCCGCAAAAGAGTGACGTTCGGGTTGTGGCTGCCACCCATGCCGACCTCAAGAGTCTGATGGAGAAAGGCGGCTTCCGTCCCGACCTCTTTTACCGGCTATGTGCCCATCGGGTCGAATTGCCGTCGTTACGGGAGCGGTGCGAGGATATCCCGCTGCTTCTGACCCATTTTATCGAGAAGGCGGCCGACAGCCTCGGCAAACCCTGCCCGACAGCACCCCCCGAGCTTAGCCGTTATCTGAAGGCTTACCGCTTCCCTGGCAACATTCGCGAGCTGGAGGCGATGGTTCATGACGCCGTCGCCCGCCATGGCGGGCGCGTCCTGCCGTTGGAGCCTTTTATCGTGGCGATCGGACGTGATCTGGTCGCATCATGCGACAGCAGCGTCTTTGAGAGCCGCTGCCCGGTCTGCCCCTTTTCCAATGGATTTCCCACACTGAAGGATGCCGAGAATCAGCTTATTAGCGAGGCGTTGCGCCTGGCCGACAATAACCAGCGCCTGGCCGCCACCTATCTGGGGATTACCCGCCAGGCCCTGAACAAGCGCCTGTCGCGCTCGGAACCGTAAAATCCAGACAAAACACCCCTGCGACAGAAGTTGCAGCGTCAACTTCTGTCTGTTCGTAAAATTCAACTGTTTACAATTAATTAGCTTCAATTGTACCTCCAGCTGTCAATCAGTGTCGCTCCCCTCCATATAATTTGAAATTGGTAACATCTCTGAATTATTGTTGAAAATATTCAGCACGTGTTGGCATGCGCAGTGCTCTGTATACCGGCAAGTGCAACCTGCCTGAAACCGGAGAATGTGATGACTGATTTATGGAACGACAACGGTAAGTATTCGGTGCGGGTAGATGGTGACTGGGTTGCCGGTACCGTGGCTGAACATCTGCAGCAGGTTGCGCTGCAATCGCTCAGGATTTCCGACCGCGCCCTGCACTATGTTGCGGGTAATCCCGATGGACATATTGTGACCGAGATCGACCTGAACGGCATTACATCGATCGACAGCAGCGGATACAGCATCCTGGCCCTGTGGCTCCGGCATCTGGAGAAACATGGCTTCTACCCGGTTGCCATACATGATGATGTGAATTTTATCAGCAGAATTAATGCTTGATGCAACCATCACTCTATTCGAATGGGGATGAAATGAATACCGAAACCGGCGAATCGTTGAAAACGTGCCTGGATGGAGAATGCTCGATGAGAACCGTTGCCGGGCAGTATCCGGCGCTGGTCAACTGTCTTGTCAGTCTTTTGGATTCCGGCGCTTCCGGCGGACAGAATGAATGTTCTTCGAGCGGCGCCCAGCTGTTAGACCTGACAGGAGTCACCGACATCGATGCCTGTGGCTGCCAGTTGCTGGCGCTGTTCCTGAACGGTCTTAAACAGAACAATATCAGTGTGCAACTGACCAACATTCCAGATGCGATCA
>JAURXC010000271.1 GCA_030654645.1 Deltaproteobacteria bacterium
TGATCGACCTTTTCAATACCTTCGAAACGTTGGGTGACAAGACCGCCTTTGTCAACCGCACCGGTGTACGCCGTCTGGTGGTTTCCTACCGGGAATTTCACGGGCTGGCCCTGAAAATGGCCAACCTTCTGGCGCAAAGAGGTGTCGAGGCCGGGGACCGGGTGCTGATCTGGGGACCAAACTCCTCCTGGTGGGCGATAGCCTATTGGGGCATCATCATCCGCGGCGCAATCGCGGTGCCGGTGGACTTCATGTCCGATCAGGCGCGCGCCGATTCGATCCGCAACCTGACCAAAGCTAAAACAGTTCTGCAGAGCCGTTTCAAACCGGAGCGGATGACCGTGGCCGATTCGATACTGCTGGAAGATCTTCAGTACCTTTTGGAAGACGTTCAGCCGATAAGCGGACCTGCCCCGGCAGCACCGGAAGATACGGCACAGCTGATCTATACCTCCGGCACCACCGGAAACCCCAAAGGGGTCATCCTGACCCACCGGAACCTGATCGCCAACATTACCCAGATCAACCGGGCGGTGCCGATCATCACACCCGGGTTCAATTTTCTCTCGCTGCTGCCCCTGTCCCACATGTTCGAACAGATGGGCGGCTTTTTCACCCCGCTCTACCGTGGCGCGGCCATCGTGTATCCGCGCACACTGAAGCCCTCGGCGATCATGGAGGCGCTGGGCGAGGAGGACATCTACATCATCATGTCCGTTCCGCGCCTGATGCAACTGCTCAAAACCACCATCGAGCGGGAACTTGAGGAGAAGCACCTCTCCGGTCTGTTCCGCTGGATGACACAGTTGGCGGCAAGGCTCCCGAAAGAGATGCGCCGGAGCCTGTTTTTACCGGTACAGAGAAAGTTCGGTCCCAATTTCACCGCTTTCGTTTCGGGCGGCGCCCCGCTGGATCAGGAGGTTTTCAACTTCTGGAGCAGCATGGGATTCACGGTCCTGGAGGGGTATGGACTGACCGAGACTTCTCCGGTTCTCTGCGTCAACACCATTGAACGGCAGGTGGCCGGTTCGGTCGGTCCGCCCATGCCGGGGGTTCAGCTGAAGATTGAGGACAAACAGGTTCTGGTACGCGGGGACAATGTTTTTCCCGGCTACTATGAGAACGAGCAGGCCAGTCGCGACGCCTTCACGAGTGACGGCTGGTTCCGCACCGGCGACCTGGGAGAGCTGGACAGCGATGGCTGGCTAGCCATCAAGGGGCGCGAGAAAGAGCTGATCGTGACCGGTTCGGGGATCAACGTCTATCCCGACGAGCTGGAAGCGGTACTGAACCGGATCGCCGGAGTAAAAGAATCGTGCGTGATCGGCCTCGACAAGGACGGGGGAGAAGAGGTGCATGCCGTGCTGATCCTGGATGGAAGCGGCAAGGCTCCCGATGAGATCATCAGCCAGGCAAACAGCAGCCTGGATGCGCTGCACCGGATTACCGGCTTCACACTCTGGAACGAGCCGGAATTTCCCAAGACCACGACGCTCAAGATCAAGAAGTTCACGGTCAAGGAGGAGCTGAAAAAGGGACCGGCCGCAGACGACAGCAGCGTCAGCCGGGACAGCCTGCTCAACCTGATCGCCAGGGTAACCGGCGTCAGCGCCGCCGGGATTCGCGAGGAATCCCTGCTGGTAACCGATCTGGGCCTTACCTCCATCGACCGCCTGGAACTGGTCAGCTTCCTGGAGCAGGAATACCGCCTGGACATCGACGACTCCCAGATCGGGCCGCAGACGAAAGTCTCGGACCTGCGCCAGATCATCACGAAACGGGAAAAGCTGACCCGGCACGACCATTTCCGCTTCTGGACCAACAACAACTTCTTCAGCGGGGTGCGCAGGGCCTGGGATACCGTAATTCACGCCCCGCTGTTTCGCCGTTTCGCCACACTCGAACCGCATGGAACCGGCAATCTGGAGAAGCTGGCCGGACCGGTTATTTTCGTGGCCAATCACCTGAGTTACCTGGACCAGCCCGCCGTCATGTTTGCGCTCCCTCCGGAGATCCGCTACAGAACCGCCACCGCCGCCTGGGAAGAGTTTTTCTTCAATGACTACCATGGGCTGGAGCGGATCTTGAGACGCTTGAGCTACGAGTACGCCAGTGTACTGTTCAACCTTTTCCCCCTGCCCCAGTCGCAGGGATTCGGAGGTTCGCTCAAATTCATGGGCAGGCTGACCGATGCCGGCGTCAACATCCTGATCTTCCCGGAAGGGGGACACGCCCTGGACGGCAAAATGCAGCCCTTTCAGCTGGGACTGGGCGTCATGGTCAAGGAGCTGGGGATTCCGGTGGTACCGATCAGGATCGGCGGAACCGACCAGGTTCTTCCCCACGAAGCGAGTTTTCCCAAGCGGGGCAAGGTAACGGTAACCTTCGGAGAACCTTTGCGGTTTCGCTACGAAGAACCGGCCGAGATCGTTGAGCTGACACGCCAGGCGGTGGAGAAGCTATAGGCCTTTGGATTACTGACTTTAACCAAAAAAGGAGAATGAAATCATGTTGATCAAGCGAATCTGTTTAGTGCTGATTGCACTGTTGGTAAGCGGAGTGGCGTTCGCAGCCGAAAAATCCAATTTGAAGATCGGTGTCGCCCAAAAAGGCGCAAAAGTGACAATCGATCAGGTTATCAAGGAAGGCAAGGCGCTGGTGAGCGTTGTCGATTCTCGGAAAAAGCCGATTTTCGGGTTGAAGGCCGTTGATTTTTCCGCGACTCAATACGGCCGGAAGGGGGTAGTCACCTCGGTGCAGCCTTTCTCCGAAAACCAGGACGTTCCCCGGCATATTGTCCTGATTTTGGACAATTCGTTCTCGATGGAAGAACGCAAGGCAATCAAGTCACTTCTTACAGGAGTAGACGAGCTGTTGAAAACCGTCCGACCGGTCGACGATGTGCAGATTGTTGTCTTCGACAACAAAAAAACTGTCAATTTAGGGGGGCGTGAACTGCATTTGCAGACATTCAAATCGAACCAGCCGGCTGAACTCAGGGAGTTTACGGCAAAGGCTTACGGAGAAGGTATTACATCGAAGACCTTTCTTTACGAGGGGATGTTTGCCGGGCTTGAGCTCTTGAAAAAAATGCCGGCCACTGAACCAAGATTCATGGTGGTCTTTTCCGACGGGGAAGACCTGAACAGCGCATTCAAGAGCGAGGTTGTCTCCAAGTCGGCTCAAGAGGTCAAAGGCTTCTATGCCTATGCTATCGATTACATGAAGAACACATCTACAGACAAGTTCATGACCAAGTTTACCCTCCAGAACCGCGGGCAGATCTGGAAGGCAACGTCCGATTCGAAACTAGTTTCAATATTCCAGAGTGTTGCCTCAAAAATGCTCTATTATTACGTAGTCAATTATCAGTTCCCCATTACCGGCACATTGTCTGTTACTCCAACAAGCCTGACCATCGATGAAGTCAAGATCATGGGTTCCACTTCACCCTCAACCAGGATTAATGAGACAACGATGACGCTGCGTCCGGTAGTCGATTCGGCTTACGGGATTGCACGTTGGAAAGCGGTTGTCAGCAACACCAAGGAAAACGTTGCCGAACTGGCTGGCGAAGGTGCACCTGCAGCTGAACTTGGAATCACTCTGCCGACTAATGATCTGCCGACACTTGCCGCAAACGGCAACCTGGCAGTGAGGATGGAGCTGGAAGATAGTATTGGACAGAAACTGACATTGACCGCCGCACCGGTCAATGTCAAGTATGTTCAGACACGGGCCAGCCTGACCGTGGCTCCAGCCAGGTTGATGATCGAAGAAGTCAAAACCATTGATTATTCACCAATGCTTGCCCACATCTATTTTGCCAAAGGTGCCGGCGAAATTCTACCCCGGTACGTGCGTTTCATCACTCCGGGCGAAACGGCAGGCTTCGAAGAACATAAGTTCACCGGTACACTCGAAAAATACTATCAGGATCTGAATATCATCGGCAAACGCCTGACCGACAAACCCGAATCGAAGATCACGCTGATCGGTTGCAATGACAACACCGGCAATGAGAAGGGGAATAAGAAGCTTTCCACCATACGTGCAGAAGCGGTAAGGGATTACCTGAAAACGATCTGGAGCATTGCTCCCGAGCGGATGACGATAGAGGCGCGCAACCTGCCGGCAAAGCCGAGTTCCATTAAGCTCAAGGAAGGACAGGCGGAGAACCGCAGGGTTGAGATTGTATCTTCGGACCCAGCGATCCTTGCTCCGATTCGTAGTACCTATCTTTCCACCAAGATCGATGAGTCTACCCTTACGCTGCGGACAGACATAGTTGCACCGTACGGCATTGCGAGTTGGAATATAACCGTTTCCAATGTTTCGGGAACCCTGGCCGGTCTGGCCGGCAAGAGTACACCAGCCAAGGAGATCCGTATCCCGTTGGTATACAAAGACCTCAAGGCCCTGGCCTCTGGTGGCGATATCACGGTGAAGGTGGAGTTAAAGGGCAGCAAGGGGCAAAGCATGGTGCTTACTTCTGATCCGGTAAAAGTCGATTTCATCTCGACCAGTCAGTTGCTCGCACAAAAAAAGAATCTGCGGGTTCAGGAAAAATACGCTCTGGTTCTGTTCGATTTCGACAAGGAAACGATTGACATCCCTAACCAGAATATTGTCAACACGATCGTGACCCGCATCAAGACGCTGCCCCAGGCTACTGTCGAGATCGTCGGCCACACCGACACCATCGGTACGGAACAGTACAATCAAAAACTCTCCGAGCGCAGGGCTCTGGCTGTAAACAAGCTGCTGTCGGCCGGCTTTGGCGATGCCCTTGGTGATCGAATCCGTTATTCGGGGGTCGGTCCTAACAGTCCGCTGTTCGACAACCTGTCTCCGGAAGCTCGTAATTTTAACCGTACAGTCACCATTACGCTGGAATATCTGAGCGCTGAGTAGCAGAAAACTATGGTTGCGCAGTTGTCACTCAAGGCCCGAAACGAAAGGAATCCTGATATGTTAAGCAGAGTAAAGACCCTGGAAGGTTACACCCTGGAAAGCCTGAACGGTAAAATAGGCAAGGTCAAAGAATTCTACTTCGATGACCGGCACTGGAAGATTCGCTATCTGGTCGCGGATACGGGAGACTGGCTTACGGAGAGACAGGTGTTGATCTCGCCATATGCGCTGGTCAACGTGAAGATGGAGGAGCAACTCATCGCCGTCAATCTGACTAAAAAACAGATTGAGGACAGCCCTCCCCTGGGCAGTGACAAGCCCGTTTCGCTTCAATTCGAAGTGGATTATTACGGACATTACGGCTGGCCGACTTATTGGGACAGCACCTACATCTGGGGTTTTACTCCTTATATTGTGCCTGACAGTGTAGCAGAGACAGAATCAGGCCGGGACGAGAAAGCCTGGGATCCACATTTGCGGAGCACTTATGAAGTGAGCGGCTATCACATCCAGGCCGCGGACGGAGAGATCGGTCACGTCGAGGACTTTATCATCGATGACGAAACCTGGGCGATTCGTTACATGGTTATCGATACACGGAACTGGTGGCCCGGCAGAAAGGTCCTGATTCCTCCGCAATGGATCGAGCGCGTCAGCTGGAGCGAGGCGAAAGTATTCGTCAATCTCCCCCTTGAGGCCATCAAGCAGTCACCGGAATACGATGAGGAGTCTCTTTTGACGCGGGATTACGAGAACATGCTGCATGATCACTACAATCGCCAGGGATACTGGGTCAATGAACCGGCTGACAAGAAGCATTTTTGAGTAAACAGTAAAGCCAGAGGAATCAGGTGAAAAATGGAGTCTACAAACAGCACCACGGAAGACAAATCCGAAGTGTCAACTAGTGGTGAGTCTGCAACGCCTCCGGGAGATCACCCTTCCAGATTCAGAGTTCTCATGAAATACCGCGTCCTCTGGCTGATCCTGGCACTGCTTATCGCCGTTGCAGGCACATTCGGGTATCATTGGCTGTTTGGCAAACCCAAGGTCCTTTACACCTCTGCCGAAGTCGTTCGCGGCGACATTGAAAGCACCGTTGTGGCGGCCGGCATCGTACAGCCCGTCAAGTATGTCGATGTCGGCGCCCAAACCTCCGGCAACCTTAAATCGCTCAAGTTCAAGCGGGGCGACCAGGTTGAAAAGGGCCAGTTGCTGGCGGAAATCGACCCGGTTCTGGCGGACTCGGCTCTTACTGCGGCCAACGCGACCCTGGAGAATATGGTCGCACAGCGCTCCGTTAAAGAGGCGCAACTTGTACTGGCCAGGGTGCAGCGCACTCGCAACGAGAAACTCTTCGCACAGGGTAACGGATCTGTCTCTACCAGTGACCGTGACATCACCAGGGCCGATTACGACGTTGCTCTTGCCGAAGTAGCTTCGCTTGCGGCCCAGATAAAGCAGGCCACGGCAGCGGTAGACACCGCCAGGGCCAATCTGGATTATACCAAAATCATGGCGCCGATGTCCGGTGAAGTCGTTTCCATAACCCTTCTGGAAGGACAGACACTAAACGCCAACCAATCGGCGCCGAATATCCTGCGGATTGCCGATATCAGCACGGTGACAGTCTGGGCGCAGGTCTCGGAAGCAGACATAGTCCGCGTCAAACCGGGCCAGAAAGTATATTTCACGATACTTGGCGAACCCCGGCGCTGGAACGGTGCGGTCAGGCAGATTCTCCCGACTCCGGAACTCATAAACAACGTGGTCTTCTACGATGTGCTGTTTGATATTCCGAATCCGGGGCGTGTATTGAAGATTCAAATGACGGCTCAGGTCTTTATCGTATTGGCCCAGGCAAAGGGGGTTTTGCTTATTCCGGCAGCCGCCATCGGCAATGCGGCGGAAGGCGCGACAATCAAGGTGCGGGTGCTGAAAGACAATAACAGCATCGAGCAACGCACCATCAAAATCGGAATCAAGAGCGAAATTTCAGCTGAGGTAACGGGCGATCTTAAGGAAAAGGAACGGGTCGTGATCGGCGAAATCACAACCAAGGGCAAGTCCAAAAGCGCGTTGAGTTCCCGAAAGGGGCCGTGATGTCGCCACCACTGCTCGAAATGAATTCTGTCAGCCGGACCTATACAACGGGTGGTGAGCCGTTGACAGTACTGACAGATGTGAGCCTGACGATCATGAGTGGCGAATTCGTCGCCATCATGGGCGCGTCCGGTTCGGGCAAGTCCACGCTCATGAACATCATCGGCTGTCTCGACAAACCGACCAGCGGCGCCTATAAAATCCGCGGCGTCGAAGTAGCCTCTCTGGGCGGAGATGCTTTGGCGGCACTGCGGCGTGACACCTTCGGCTTCATCTTCCAGCGCTACAATCTGATGTCAGATCTCAGCGCCGTGGAAAATGCCGAAGTTCCGGCCGTGTATCGCGGCATGGCCAAATCCCGGCGGGAGGAGCACGCCAGTGAATTATTGCGGGAACTCGGGCTGAGTGACCGGCTGCAACACCACCCCAGTCAGCTCTCCGGCGGCCAGCAGCAGCGCGTCAGTATTGCCCGTGCTCTCATGAACGGCGGGCCGGTGATCCTGGCCGATGAACCGACAGGTGCGCTGGACAGCAAGGGTGGCAAAGAGGTCATGGCCATTCTGGAAAAGCTGAACGGTCAAGGACACACGATCATTCTGGTGACCCACGACAGCAACATTGCAGCTTACGCGCAGCGTATCGTGCACATTACGGATGGACGGATAACATCGGACGAGCAGCAGAAAAGCAAGGTTGACCACCAGGCGCAGAATGGCAAAACGATCAAGGAGATCAAGCCGGGTGTGGCGGTCCTGGGCGAATCGCTGAAGATGGCGATGCGGTCTCTCTTGAACAACCGGATGAGAACCATGTTGACCATGCTCGGCATCATAATCGGCGT
>JAURXC010000282.1 GCA_030654645.1 Deltaproteobacteria bacterium
CAGCCGCGGCGCGGCTGAAGCCCGAATGTGCTTCCAGGCTGCCGGTGCGTGGCGACGGCAGGGCAAAATCACGCAGCGCTATTGTAATCAGCTTGTTCATTGCTTTGTTGATGAGTCAGATCGCCTTGAGGGTCTCAAGAAACTCCCGGATGAAGAGATCGATGTACTCCCGGCTGATGGCGCTGGAATGGGGCGTGATCAGAACGTCAGGCTGCTCCCAGAGCGGCGAGGAGGGGGGCAGCGGCTCGTTTGCAAAGACGTCCAGGCCGGCGCCGGCCAGCGTTCCGTTGCCAAGTGCCGCCAACAGGTCTTCCTCCCGGTAACAGTTGCCGCGACCCAGGTTATACAGACAGGCTCCAGGTTTCATGGCATTGAAATGGCGGGTGGTGAAGATTCCCTCGGTCCCGCTCCCGCCCGGCATCACGAAAACCACGTGATCAGCCGATGGGAGTTCCTCTTCCAGCCTGTCAAAGGTGATCATCCTGTCAATGTTGGGGTTGGCCCCGAATCCCGACAGGTTACGCCTGACGCCGGTAACAGTGGCCCCGAAGGCCTTCAAAAGCTCTGCCATGGACCGGCCCAGCGAGCCGCATCCGACTATCAGTACCTTTTGGCTGAAGAGCCCCACGCACTCATTATAATCAAGGCGTCCCCATACCCGCCTGTTTTGGTCTTCCAGCGACTTGCCGATCTTCCGGTTAAAGTACAGGATCATCGAGAGCAGGCTCTCGCGCATGATGCGCCCGTGAAAGCTGCCGTAAACAGTCCTGACCCTACCGGACGGATCCGCGGAAACCCAGTCGTGACCGGCAGCTGGCGTAAACAGCAGCTTCAGCTTTGTGGCCCTTTCATACCAGGCGGATTTGAATACCCAGACCAGGGCAGATTCGGCTTCGGGGAGTTTATCCATAAAATCGCTGTTCCCCTCAGCCACGGTAATCATGGTGTCCGGGAGAACCTTGCGGATCTGGTCAATGTGCCGTGGTTTGAGCGAGAAGGCATCAATGCTGTTTTCTAGGTGGACAAGCAGATTGTTGATTTTCATGGTGTACTCTTCGCTTTCAGTGACAGATACAAGGAAGGGCTCACAAAATGTCAGCCCTCCTTTGAAAGATGCTAATTCAGCTCCAGCGGCGCTTCTTCGAGCTCCGCCAGCTGCTCCCGCAATTGCAGTATGTGCTCTCCCCAATAGTTCACGGTGTTGAACCAGGGAAAGGTGTGGGGAAATAGAGGATCCGGCCA
>JAURXC010000288.1 GCA_030654645.1 Deltaproteobacteria bacterium
AGGCCGGACTCGGTGCGCTGGTCTCGTTATCTATCCTGTTGCTTTGGAACGGTGCGGCGGTCTGGCTGTTCGTCGGCCAGGGGGAGTGGCTGGGCATGGTGGCTCCGACGCTGCTGCTGGTGATCGGCTATACCGTCAATGTTTCGTCCCGATTCATGGTGACCGAAAAAGGCAAGGAACTGGTGGAAAGCGACAGCATCGAAACCAACAAGATGCTGGGGTTGTCGTTTCAGGGGCAGGGATTGCTGGACCTGGCCTTCGAGAAGTTCCGCAAATGCCCGGTAGAAAACGAAACGGTCAGGGATCTGCTCTATAACCTGGCGCTTGATTTTGAACGCAAGCGCATGTTCAACAAGGCCGCCGCGGTTTACGAACATATCCGGACAGCAGGTGAATTCAAGGATGTGTCCGAGCGTATCGGCACGATGAAACAGGCCGGTGAAACTATGATCTTCGGCGCTTCCGGCGGGCGCAAGGAGAACACGGTCATCCTGCAGGGAGGCGGCGCGGCGATGCCGACCATCGGGCGCTTCGAGATCCAAAAAGAGCTGGGTCGGGGCGCGATGGGGACGGTCTACCTGGGGCGAGATCCCAAGATCAACCGCCAGGTGGCAATCAAGACCATCCGCTTCGATGAGATCGATCCGCAGCAGGTCCAGGAGGTAAAACAGCGCTTTTTCCGCGAGGCGGAAGCCGCCGGCGCTCTCAACCATCCCAACATTGTCACGATCTATGATGTGGGTGAGGATTATGATCTGGCCTATGTGGCAATGGAGTTACTGGACGGCAGCGACCTGTGCGACTTCGTCAAGCCGGGACTGCGGCTGCCGTTCGACGAGGTGCTGCGCATAGTCGGGGCGGTGGCCGAGGGGCTGGATTTCGCCCATGCCAGGGGCATCGTGCATCGCGACATCAAACCGGCCAATATCATGCTCCTCAAAAACGGCGAGATCAAGATTGCCGACTTCGGCATCGCCCGCATCAGCGCCTCCTCCAGCACCCAGACCGGAACGATCCTGGGCACCCCCAGTTACATGTCTCCTGAACAGGTGCAGGGGCAGAAGGTGGACGGCCGCTCCGACCTGTTCTCGCTGGGGGCGTCGATGTACGAACTGCTCTCCAGCCACAAGCCTTTCAGCGGCGACAGCATCACCAACGTCATGTTCAACATCGCTAACAAACCTCCGCTGTTGCTGACAAAAATCGACCCGCAGATTCCGGAATGCTGCGCGTTCATCGCGCACAAGCTGTTGATGAAGGATGTTGCCAAACGATACCAGACCGGTCAGCAGGTGGCCGAACATTGCCGCTTGTGCCGGCAAAAACTGGTGAGGTGAGCCATGCCGCTGTCCGCCTTCGGGATAACCGATAAAGGGATTGTCAGGAGCGGGAACGAGGATGCCCTGCTGATGGATGAGCGCCTGGGGCTGTTCGCGGTTGCCGATGGCATGGGCGGCCACAGGGGAGGGGAGGTCGCCAGCCGCATGGCGCTCGACGTCCTCAGGGATTATATCTCCCGGATTGCATCCGGTAGCGGCGCGTTCATCGGCGCCGTTGACAACGACTTCTCGCGCCAGGCCAATCTGCTGGCTTCCGGTATCCGCCTTGCCAACCGGGCCGTATTGGAGGCCGCCGAATCCAACCCGGACTGGCGCGGCATGGGGACAACCATCGTGGCGCTGATGATCGACGGCGCTCGCGCGGCTGTCGCCCATGCCGGCGACAGCCGTCTCTACCTGCTGCGGGACCGGCAGCTCAGGCAGGTGACCGCCGACCATTCGCTGGTTGCCGACCAGTTGCGGCAGGGGGTCATCACCGCGGAACAGGCGGCCGCTTCCGATCGCAAAAACATAATCACCCGCGCCCTGGGACAGTGGCAGGAGCTTGAAATAGAAATCAAGGACCTGGAACTTTTGGATGGTGATCGCCTGCTGCTCTGCTCCGATGGATTGAGCGGCATGGTCACTGATCCCGAAACTGCGGCCCTGCTGGTGGCGCATCCCGCTCCAGAGGCCGCCTGCCGGGCGCTGGTTGAAGTGGCCAACAGCTATGGCGGACGGGACAATATCACGGCGCTGCTTGTCGATTATCGGAGCGGAAACGGTCTTGTGGCCGGGTTAAGGAGGATCTTTCAGCGGTGACGGATTGCACCGTTCCCCCATGTTCACTGAAGCCGGTATTCGAAACGCACTGTTGACGCCGGTTGCGATCATGTATTAACCGGCACTGGCGTTTATGCTATTATGGATATGCGGATTCAAGCCGCTCTGTATGGTGAAGGATACGGGAACTGGAGGTGGTTATAATGGCAAGATTCTATGATACGGTGAGCGATGTTGATTTGAGCCGGGTTGAAGATCTCCTTGATAAGGTTGGTATCGAGTATTCGCTGCGGATATTGGGGGAAGGAAACCTGGTGAAGGAAATCATGGTGGCCGAGGAGGATCTTTCGGCGGCAGAAGCGGCATTGTACGGCCGCACCGAAGCGAACAATTGAAATACAGAATCGGTCACAATACAGTATCAAGCAAGACAACGGGCTGTTCCTCATGCAGGGGAACAGCCCGAATGTTGTCAGCTGTTTTAATGTGAAGTGCAACCTGCTAGAAACGTGGTTAAAGCTCGCGATGGCCGAACTCGCCCCATTCCAGATAGGTCTTTGGCGCTTCCATGAAGGAGTAGATATTCTCGATAACCTTAAGATGCCTCCGCTCCTCCTCCGCAAGCCTGGTGACAACCCGGCGTACTGCCTCATCGGTGGTCTCTTCCGCAAGTTTATCGTAAAGACTGATGCTTTCCTCTTCCTCTTTTACCACGTGCAGATAGGCGTCGGAATCGTTCTCCAGCTCCTTCCGAAGGTTCGTAGTATCAATCAGCGGTCTGAAAACACAGACCCCCTCACTGAATACGGAAAAGTCATCCTTTTCCGCTGCAAGCCCCTCTTTGAGCTTGATCAGCGCTGCGTGGTGCTCCTGCTCGGAAGCGGCCAGCAGTTTGAACAGCCGCTTCAACTCTTCATCGGACGTTGTCTCCGCCAGCTTTTCGTAGTGAATCCTGGCTTCTTCTTCCATTTTGATGGCACATTCCACGATGTTCATAATATTCTCCTTTTCATGCTGAACAATCGATCCTGCATATGAAACTCCATGCAATTTTACGTGCCCGAATGCGGCAACGTACTCTTCATGTCGGATCATATAAACAGCCTTCATCGATTACATTATAGCACCACGGATCGATTATGTATTCCTTTGCACATGACACTCCCGGATTGGATGCCACCCCCCAGCTTGATGCAGCTGCACGGATTCATGCTGTGTTATAATGAACCAAAAGGGGGTGTTGATCATGTTGGACAGCAAACAAACATTTGAAGTCAGCTGGGAAAGCAGTGGAAACTGTGACTCCAGGACATGGAGTGGCGACTGCAAGCATACGTCGTATCAGTACATCGGCGATAAATATCTGTGCGATGTCTGTGAAACGATTCCCGGACTGGACCACGAAGTTCGCCGGGCGGCAATGCCTTATGTCAGCGGCGATTACAAGGTTCTGGGGTGAGTCGCTCCGTAACCGGGTCCGGCGTAATGATTCCCTGCCGTGACCCGGAAGGAGCGGGCGGAAGTTTGTTATCCACAGTTTTAGCCGGACTCAAACGCCTGCCCGTCTCTCATCTCGATCAGTCGCCCACCCAATCTGGCCATGTCGGGGTTGTGGGTTACCATGACTATGGTCAGACCGGCACTTCTGTTCAGATCCGTCAGAACTTCGCCGATCTCCCGGGCCCGTTTCGTATCCAGGTTTCCGGTCGGCTCGTCCGCCAGAAGGATGTCCGGGCGATTCACCAGAGCCCTTGCGATGGCTACCCGTTGCATCTCTCCTCCCGAAATCTGCCCCGGAAGATGGTGCATGCGGTGATTCATGCCGAGCATCCCCAGTAACCGGTCAACCTCACCATCAACCCCGGGCTTTTTGTAGAACGCCAGCGGAAGCGCCACGTTCTCGCGAACGGTCAAGGTCGGTATCAGGTAGAAATTCTGGAAAATGTAGCCGAAAGTATCCCGCCGAATCCGGGTCAAGGCCTTCTCGCCCAGAATCTTCCCGCCGCCGAAAATGCTTCTGCCGGCCAGATCCAGTTCTCCTGAAGACGGATTTTCAAGACAGCCCAGCAGGTTGACCAGCGTCGTCTTTCCTGAACCGGATGGTCCCGTGAACGAAACAAAATCGCCACGTCTGATTGTTAGCGATACGCCGTCAATGGCATTGATCTTCTCGCTACCCCGACAGTAGACCCGCGTAAGTCCTCGCGCTTCCAGCGATACTCCGTTATCAGTCGTCATCCTTCGCTCCTTATGGAATCAAGAGGGCGAACCCGGCCGGCTTTCCAGGCCGGATAAATTCCGCTCAGGAGCCCCACCCCCAAAATGACCGCCAGGGTCAGCAGGGCCAGTCTGATGTCTATCGCCACCAGCTCGCCGCCGGGGGAATAGGGGAGGATTCTTCTGACCAGAATGTCGGAGAGACGTGCAAAAACAATGGCCAGCCCGATTCCGGCGATTCCTCCCACAGAGCAGAGAATCAGGGTCTCGGTCCAGACCAGAAAGAAGATATCGATCGGCATGGCTCCCATGGTCTTCAGGATGCCGATCTCCTGGATCCGTTCCATTACCGACATCAAAATGGTGTTGACGACACCGATCATTGCGATCAGAAGGGCGATGATCGCAATAGAGAGCACCATCATGCGGGCCGTGGAAATCAGTTTCATGATCGTCTGTTTGACCTGGGTAAAGCTGACCACCTGCATGTCCGGCAACTGATACAACGAGTTTTCAAGTTTGGTAATATCGGCATCCTTTTTAACCTTGATTCCGATGGTGGTGATCTTGTCGATTGCTGATATTTTCTGAAGTGTCTTCAAAGGAACATAGATCGTTCCGTCATCCTGGGTTCCGGTCCTCTCCAGAATACCTACCACCTTCAACGGGACATTTTTCTCCGGAACCATGATCATGTCCCCAACCTCGCGCTGCTCCAGTTCGGCCGCCTCGTAGCCCATTACCGCTTCGGCGGCGGTATCATTTTTGAACCAGCCCCCCTGGCGGAAACGAAAGAACGGTTTCATGCCGGGATATGTGGCTAAATCAATACCGAAATACCCGGCGATACCTCCACCATCACCCTTGTCGGGATCGAAAAATGCCTGCATCAGAATCGGCGTTACCTTGTCCACTTCCGGACGGGCCGCGATCGAGTTCACCATGGTCTGTTCTATATAGCGCAGTCCCGCACCACCCTGCAGCATCATCGTGGCCGCTTCGTATGGGCAGCCCTTGGCCATTACCATCAGTTGGTATCCCATGTTGTCAATGTCGCGATTAAGGGCGGTCTCATAGCCGCGATTGAAACCTAGCAGGCTCACCAGCACCCATGACGAAAGCATGATACCGATCAGGGTCAGTGTCGTGCGACTCTTCTTGCGCAGCAGATTCTTGCTGGCGATCTGAAATCTGCTGATCATTGTTTCCCCTTTTGAGTTGAATAGACAAACTCATCCATCAATACCAGATTCTTTTTGACGGCTCGCTGCAGACCGTAAAAGTCGGTCACCGCCAGGGGAGCCGGATTGGTCATGGCTGCGACCTTGCCGGAACCTTTGCCGCTAACCGGGTCATACAGTTCAAAATCCCTGAGGGTCAGTCCGACGAACTGCTTGCCAAATTTGGGCAAGGTAAATTTATTCACCCACTGGCCTGCCATCCTCTGGATGTAGAAAGCTTTGATCATGCCTTTCATATCCAGTGATACAAAAACCTCCAGAACCCCGTACTGCCCCTTCTGGTTAACGCCGTGAATATAACCGATTCTCTTCCCTCCCTTATAGATCTCGTAGAGAGTGTAAGGAACATTCAGGGGGGCATAGAGTGCAGGCACGCTGCCGAGACGCGCCTCGACTTTTCGCAGCAGTGGCTCTCCACCCTGTCTCGCAAAGGAGAAGTAGGAAATTTTGTAGTTGTCGGATTCAGGAAATAGTCTGGCTACATCGCTGGCGGGATAGTTCAGTTCACAGTTGACGGCAGCCTGCGTAGTGGTAGGCACGGCAGGCAACATAAGGACCATCAGCAGCATTAACTGCTTTAAAATCCGTGAAATTGACCTGTTAGGATAACCTGGATTCATGGTTGTATCCGCGCCCTAAAGATCGAACAGGTAAGCGCCACGGAAAACAACCTGTCCGTTTTTAGCGAAAGAGAAAGTGACCTCCCAGTCACCTGGCATGACCAGGCGTACCGGCATGAGATATAAGCCCTTTGCCGAAAGTGAGTAATCTTTTTCGCCGTTGCTATGAGCCCCCCTCATGGAGGGCATGTCCGCATCTCCCTTTACCACGAAGGATGTGTCCCGTTTTCCATCACGGCTGAATATCTCCACCCGCATGATGGCCATGCCGAGCTTGGGCGGTTTGTCGAAACCAAAAGTGAAGTAATGATCGGCACCCAGCGATATCTTTTCTCCGGGTTTGTAAAGCGGCCTGTATTGGGCTTTTGCGGTGGCGGGGGCTGCAAAAACGGCCGGGGCGGCAGAAGCTCCCAGGCCGAATACGAGAAAACTCCATAGCACCAGTCTTTTCACAAATATTCCTCCTTCCGCAATCAGCGGGTTTTATAGGCTAAAATTTATTTTGCGACAGTGCCATCATTATGCCGGTGCTGTTTCAACTTTCTGAATTCACGGATTATTTTGGTGTCCTGGTACATGTCATCGTAAGCAGCCTTGATAGCTTCATCAAAGCTGGCCCTGTCTCCGCCGTGAGCCTTGATGAAGCGCCCGGCCGCCTCGACGGAGGCAAAAGCCCACTTCGGCTGTCCGGTCATGACACCTTTTATACTGCCTCCCATCACCCAGAACGCCTTTTCAGCGTCGATCAGTTCCTTGCTGTCGTAGTCGGCGACTTTTACCAAAACCGGGATCCTGTCGATGGTATTGGCCAGTTCGACTGCTGCGCAATGCAGGCTGCATGTTCCGACCGACGAACCGTCTTCATACTCTATTAGCATGCGACTGTGACTGAATTTGTCCCGGTCCATTCCGCACAACCTGCATGACCGGGATTTTTCCACGTCGGTCTGCGGCTCAGCCAGTGCTGCCGGAGCGATTGTCAGGAAAAGACCTAATGCGAGCAGTAGAAAAAAACGCATTTTTACCCGCCTCCGGAAGAATAGTTTTTCAGCTAGTGCGTCACCCAGTCACTTATTTTAATGAAAGAAGGATTGTCGCCTTTGGAAAGTTGAACGATATAGCACCCCTTTGATGCGTAGCGTTGTCCCGGCCCGAAACTAAGACGTTCATATAGCGGGACATCAAGATCCTTGCTCATGCTGACAATGTCCAGCAGGTAGTCACGATGGAAGTTTTCTTTCATTTCCGACAATGCCTGGATCAGTATCCTGCTAATAGGATACGTGCGCTTCATTATTCCGCGGATATCAGAATTTTCGATTCCGTTGCTGACCGCTTTGCCGAGATAGAACTCCTCCAGCTGTGCCTCTTCCTGGGGAAGCCTGTAAGGATGGGTAATATAGGTAATGTCGCGGATATGATCCGGAAGAGCGGAGGTTTTCTTTCCAAGTGAGCTGGAAGATATGAAGACAGCTTCAGGCTTGTTCTTCATGTCAGCGATGGATTCCAGCAATGAAATCGACTCAACTCCATCCCAAACCAGAAGGGTTGCCGGTTGTGACTTCTCAATCAGCTTCTCAAGCATTTCCCGACTGACTGACTCACCAGGCTTCAGCCGGAATGTTTGCGGCGGGCGTTGTCCCAGGTTGCGCCATGCCTCCTCGAAACCGGTCGAAAGTGCCGTTCCTTCACGTGTTTCTCTGACAATTTGAACAACTGACCGTGCTTCTGCTGTATCTGTATTGCGGTTGATAAACCATGCTGCCGCTTCACCCTCCTGGTAGTGCCCTTTTGAAAGATAAAAGGTATATGAATTGGCATCGGAAACTACCGGGAATTCTGTTTGAGGAAACAGACATGGTATCCGATTGGATTCACTGAAGTCGTGAACCGGTTTCCAGTCTCCGCTGGTGATGCCGCCAAGAAGTGCGAATACCGGCTCTCTGCGATAGTAATCCTCCAGCTGTGCCTTCCAGGTTTCCGGTGGCCCCTTCAATATCCATCTCGATAATGTCAGATTTCGATGCACCATTCTTCCCGTCTTGCTTATATGCCGGCTCAGCTTGGGATTTTTGAGGCGTTTATCAAAATCTCTGGCCTGCTCATTCATCCTGTATAAAAGTTTTTCCAGCAGAGCTGCCTGCTGGTCACGCAACTCCGGCGGCACGTCTTCGCTGACAACGGTTGCAAACCGCATGGTCTGGTCGTCGATTCCCGGGGAATAGCTGGATGAGAGTGATTTCAGGTACTCAATCATGACCGCCATGTCCCGGTCAGAAAGCTTGTAACGCGGCATGACCGGATCAAGAACTCTTCCGGATGGATCCAGGCCGCCGCGAAGCGTTGAAGCAAGGTTTTCGTCGGTATATGCCGGACGGGCGGGTGCTGGTGGTGGCGGGGGTTGGAACTTGTCAAAGCCCATGCTGGACATGCTGGAGCGTATGCCCTTGGGCGGCTTGCGCGGGTTGTAAAGCGATTTTCCATTGGTGGGAATTGTAATCACACCACCTTCGATGGAACCGAGCCCGCTCAACATATGACAGCTGACGCAGGTAAAAGAGGTGCCTGGAACGACAATATCGCCCTTGACGACAGACTCCATCGACTCTCCTGACGGAAGAATGCCCTCACGATACATTCTCTGTCCCAACCGCTGAATCTCGTCAGGAGAATATGTTTTTGGAGGGGATTGCCCCGCGGCGATCTGCGGCATTGCCGGCACAAAAAGAAACAGAGCGCAGGTCAGCAAAGTATTAATGCCAATTGCAGACCATGAAACGGACAAAGATGAGTATCGTATCTGCATTGCGAACCTCACTTTACTTGTGGTGCTGAGGCTGAAGAATGGTTCATCAGGTTGCGGCTGTTGCGTTCTGCCAATCCCCGGCGTCTGGCCAGGTGTTCTGCGGCGGTATCAGGTTTTGATGCAGGTGCGTTGGATTGTAATGTGGGTGCGGAGGATGCAGGAGCTTGCAGTGGCTTATCGACGGAGGCCACGGGTGCTGCCGATGGATTCGCAGTTTGAACCTGACTTTGAGTCGGCTTTTCGGCGACTGCCGCTTGAGCAGGCTTTACGGGAACGTTTGTGACCGGCACGGCCTTTTCATCTCCAATGCATACAATCTCGTTACGATCCGGATACTCCACGGTCTTGCAAATGGTTGCCCCAAAGGACAGGGAACACTCAAACAACATCAATATGCAAAATAAAATGGTTGATTTCATGGCGTTACTCCTTATTGACTGCCAGGTTCGGAATAATTATTTGAATTTTATCTCCGAAAGTAAGAGTTTCAAGATTTAAAATTTATTTTCAGGCTCCGCCGCAGAGATCTATCGTACGGCGGAGCCTTGTTGCGATACCCTATTTAACGATCAGGCCGTCGATGATCACGGTTCCATGCTGCAGAGTTACGGTCCCCTGAATCGTTGTTGTGCTACCGACAATTGGTGTGAACGTACTGCTGTGGCCGCCCTTGATGGTAACGGTCGTTGCCGGTCTGTTTGCCGTAAAAGAGCCGGGGATGGTCGTGCCCAGGACTTTCATGACATCGCCACTAATGACGGCATTGTAGGCGGCCTGGATTGATGGGTAGGCGGGAGCCGTACTTATCTTTGCCACGGGTAAAGTTCCGGCGATGGTTACCTGATTAACGGCAGCCGTTGCTGGATTATAATTGGCTATCCTGGTTGCGCTCGGTGTAAATGTCACCGAGAGAATCCTGCTGCTGGTGTTAAGCACGGTGCCGACTGCCGGTGTGTAGGCGAACGTTCCCGGTATATTTGCGGTTGCGTTCAGCTGTGTGTTCGACAGAGCGGTGCCGAACAGGACGGCGGCCGGGGTTGCCCATGTAATGACCGGGTTTGCCTTTGTTACCGTCAGCAAGCCGTTAACCAGTGTAACGGTGTAGTTGGAAAGTCCTGTGCCGAAAATTGCGTTGGGCACGATCGGGTAAGGTGATCCGGTTACCGTGGCATTGCCGGCGGCGCCATTACTGGTGAGGTTCACCGATGTTACCGTGTCGGTATTGAGCAGGCCGGTTGCAGTGAACTCGAGACCGGTGAAGGTAATTGCCGTGCCGTAGGTCTTGGTCAGGTTGTTGGCGGTGATGGTCAGTGGAGCTTTACTGATTGTCAATAATCCGTTGGTGTAGGTTATGACGTAGTTGGCCGGGTTTCCGGTTGCGAACAGCGCCGCACTGGGAGTGATTGTGTGGGTTGTGCCGGCAAGTGCCGTGGCTGTCGCCGTTACCTGGTAGGTATAGGTGACTGAGCCGATGCTGTCGGCTGCTGCAAGCAGTCCGCTGGTGACTGTAAATCCGGGGTTGGCCGGATTGACGGCGCCATAGGCGCGACTGGTGTTGTTGGCTGAAATCGTGATGGGCGCCTTGTTGATGACGAGAATTGCGCTGGTAGTCCCGAAGGATACATTGTTCGGGTCGCTGATGGTTGCCACAACGCTGTAGCTGCCGGGGAAGACCGGTGGCGTGGCGCTGCCGTTATAGGTGACGTTGACCGTCAGTCCGGCCGGAGTCGTGGGCAGTATCGCCACCGCCTTGGGTGTTCCGTCGTAGGTTGCCGTCAGGCTGAGCGGGTCGATGGTTACGGTGGCGTTG
>JAURXC010000292.1 GCA_030654645.1 Deltaproteobacteria bacterium
CGATCCCCAGCAGGCTTGCTCCGGTCAGGTTGACGGTGCGGATGCCTCCATCACGATCGAAAGTGAAGTATCCAACCGGGGCAAAGTCGTAAAGCAGCGCGTATTTGTTCCGTGATGCCTCCAGCTCCGAGTTGGCGAGTCGCAACTCTTCGATCTGAAGTTCCAGCTCATTTTGCCGGATGCGGGCATTTCTCAGGAGCCTGGTAGTGTTCACTATTGTGCTGTGAGGCTCCGGGTTTTCCTTGGTGGGAATATGTGGCTTGTCAGCGGAAATACTTTTCACCTGATAGCCTTTTTGTAGATCGTTCCGAGAGCATCGGCGGTCAGGATCGCGGCTTCCACCATCTCTGCCGTTACGTGAAACCAGCTTGAATGGATGGTTTCGCCCCCGGCGACAGTCGCTTCCGCCACTTGTCTGATGTCGCCCGGCGATGGGTCGATTATATCAAGATCTTCCAGGCAGAGCGGCAGTCCAACGCTGATGCAGAAATCCTGAACTTCCTTGATGGCACTTTTGGGACGCCCTTCCAGTACGAGTTGGGCAATGACTCCAAAGGCAACTTTTTCGCCATGGAGTTTGTTTTTTGTGGATGCCAGCGCGGTCAATCCATTATGAATCGAATGTGCACCGGCGTGGCCGCCATTTTCCGAACTCAGGCCGCTTAACAGCGTATTCGCTTCCACAATCGCTTCAACGGCCGGTGTAACGACTTTTCTTTCAACGGCCAGCTTTGCCTGAAGTCCCGATTCAAGCAAAGTTTCATAGCAGAGACGTGCCAATGCCCTGGTCGCCAATGTGGGAAAAACTCCCCCTGTAAGCGGATTTGGTTTTCCGCTTCTGAAACAGGTGTCGGATTCCCAGAATGTGGCCAAAGCATCACCCATGCCGGCTACAAGGAACCTGGCCGGCGATTGTGCCACCAAAGTAGTATCAACCAGAACACAATCCGGGTTTTTTCGCAAAAACAGGTAACGTTCAAATACTCCCGCTTCGCTGTAAATTACCGACAGAGCCGAACAGGGGGCGTCGGTCGAGATAACGGTAGGTATGACAATGACCGGCACTTTCATCTCATGTGAAACCGCCTTGCCGGCGTCGATTGAGGCGCCTCCACCCAGAGCAATGATCATGTCGGCCCTGTTTGCCGCCGCAATTCCGGTAAGCCGCCTGATCTCCAGTTGAGATGAGACCCCTTGAAAGCATTCCTGGTAACAGGGGATCTCTTTTTGCGCGAGACTTGCCCGTATTTCCTCGCCGCACAGTGTCAGAGCGGTCTTTCCTCCGATAACCAGGGCGCACGTTCCGATTCGCGACGCGTGCAGACCGATTTCCCTGATGGCGCCGGCACCCTGAACGTAGCGACCCGGCGAAAGCAGCATCCTGCTCATGGAATCCCCCCTTTCGGCTTTACCCTATTTCTCAGTAGCCACCGCAGATGCCGTCCATCGGTACCTGCTTGACTGGTATCTGCGGCGCGTTCGCTTCTTCCTTGGTCTCGTCCGTTTTATCAAGTTCCTTGCCAGGTTCAGGGGCATTCCGCGCAGCAGGCTTATCTTCAATTTGATTGACGTCGCTCGGTTCAGTCATGATGTCTCTCTCCTGTTTTGTACGACGGAGTATCTTGTATCCTTACCCTGCGTGCGGTTTGCCGACTTCATCAAGGCCTATGGTCCCGTGTCCGCCTTCAACATTGGGGGCTGCATCTCCCAAATGGGCAGCACACAAGTTTTTTGAGCTGTTTGCCTTGGCGCCGCATTGTTTGCATTCGACTGTGGGATTGTCTGAAAGACTGGCGATGCAATCGTCGAGCCCCTGTCTTTTGAGGGCGCACATATGCATCTGGTGGTTTTTACTGTCGCAACTCATTTGTACTCCTTCTGTGTTGGAATTGATAATTTTATGTTCATTACCAGTGGCTGCGTCCTGATGGGTCAAAAACCGCTTCACCGCCACCGCTTGAACCACGTGTATAATAATCCCTGGAGTCGTAGACTTCGGCCGCTTTGGCTTCCCGCAGACGCTTCTTGTCAATCGGATGGGCATGGTCGGCATAGATGTCGCGCAGCAGGTCTTCCACAACCAGACTGAGGTCTTCGACCGTTTTCACAACCTCCACCTTGTCGCAATATGAGCCATATACTTCCATCAGGCAGTCGCCGCGCTTCCAGGTATCGCGTTCTTCCGGTGTAAGCCACAGCATATAGCGTGCCTTCTCGCGGATTTCGTCCAAAACCCAGTCATTGGCCTCGTCGTAATTGTTGCGCGCGTCTCCCAGGATGATGAAGGCCGGTCTGCCGCGCAGGTTTTCCAGGTATCTCTTCTTGAAGGCCAGGAAGACCTGGCCGAAACTGCTGTTGGCATCCAGATCGACGATGTCGCCCTTGTCGATGGTTTCCATCAGATCGTTGACCGGCATGTTGGCCAGCATTTCGGTGATTTCCGCCACCTCGCGGTTGAAGATGAAACTGCGTACATCCAGCATTTGATTATGCAGCGTGTGCAAAAGCAGCAGCATGAAACGGGAGGCATGACTCACTGAAAAACTGACATCGCATAGTACCACCAGCCTGGGTTTTTCCCGGCGTTTGCGGCGTAGCGCCACCTGGAACGGGACCATGTCGTGGCGGTAATTCTTCTGGATCGTTTTGATCACGTGCAGCTTGCCGCGATTCTGGTTGTTCTTCATCCGCTTCATGTCTTTGCGCAGGCGCATCATCATGCGCGAGACCACATCCTGCATGGCGATCTGCTCTTCATGGGTAAAGGTGATGCCCATCGGGGCGCTGTTACTTTTGTTGAGTTCGATCGTGAGCGGGTTCTGGGTGTAACGCCGTGTCGGCCGCGGCGCCTTTGCCTTGCCGCGATAACCCTTCATCTGTACCACGATCTCATTGCCGTCCGAATCGTCGGGATCGATTTCGGTCAGGCTTTTCAAGTCCTGCAGATCCTCCGGATTTATATCGCTGTCAAGCTTGAGCAGAGGCCCCTGCTCGTCGTGGTCGTCGTCCTGGCGCTGGTTCAGGTAATTGAATTCCCCCTCCATGTCGATCAGGGCGGCATCCATCAGTTCAGGAACATTCATTTCCGGGTCGAAAAACTTGTAGCGGCTGAAATAACGGTTAAACACCTCGTTAAACACCGGAATGTCATTAACATTCTTCACCAGTGTCAGGCGCAGCAGTTGCCGGGACGACTTGCGCCCCGTCATTCCGCAGAGACCAAGGGCCTGAACCGCATCCAGGCTTTCACCGGGCGAGACGCGGATACCGCTTTCACGAAGAGCAGAGACGAAGCCCGCGATAATCCGTTCCATGGCTAACTCAATTCCTGCACGGCCAAATCATTTACCTTCTGCAGGTCGGTCTGGTGCTTGGCGATCACGCCAACGGTATTGGCGACCACGTCAGGTGTCAGCTGGGACGCTTTCAGGATTGACAGTACCTGGGCCCAATCCAGGGTTTCAGAAACACTGGGGGGCTTGCGCAGGTTCAGTTCGCGGGCTTTGCGCAGGAATTCCACCATCTGACGCGCCAGGGTGTCACAGATCTCAGGGAACTTTATCCTGACGATTGCTACTTCGCGCTCCAGGTCCGGATAGCCGATGTACAGATACAGGCAACGCCGGCGCAACGCGTCGGAGATCATCCGGGTGCCGTTGCTGGTCAGGATCGTCAGTGGTTTTCTTTTGGCTTCGATCACTCCCAGTTCGGGGATCGAAACCTGGAAGTCGCTCAGACACTCCAGCAGCAGCGCTTCGAATTCGTCATCGGAACGGTCGATCTCATCGATCAGCAATAGTGAACGCTTTTCCGAAAGAAAGCTGCGCAGGATCGGCCGCTGCACCAGAAAATTCCT
>JAURXC010000299.1 GCA_030654645.1 Deltaproteobacteria bacterium
TGATCATGGGTAATATAGCCAGCAGCGAATCGCCGCGCGACCTGGCAATGAAAGTCCGTGAAGTGGCCAGACAGGAAAGCCGCATCGTCACCGTCGGACCGATGCAGGCGGTTTCATGGTATACCGGACGCAGGGTGCTGGTAACCGGCAACCCGGATGAACTGGCCTTCGGCAGCAAGCAGGGTGATCAATCGGCCAGGATCCCGGACCGGGAAGCGCTGCTGCGGCTCTGGAGCGGACCGGAGCATGTCCTGCTGATACTTAAAAAGCAGGAGTTTGAAGCCCTCGCTCCGTTGTTGAAACCGCAGGTAATTACCGTGATGGAATCGGGACGACGGATGCTGATCAGCAACCGCTGATAGATATGACATTTGTTGAAAGAAAAATTAGGCCATGCTGGCGAGATCCAAATATATAACGTATATTGAAATTGATATTTTCGATTTTCATGGTATTTTAACATTATGATCGCCAGAACTCATTCAAAAACACTGCTTGAAACTGCCCTTTCACGCAGCAGAATTACTCTCATGATCGGCCCGCGCCAGTGCGGCAAGACTACCCTTGCCAGGCAGTTTGTACCAAGCAATTCAGCAAACTATTTCGATCTGGAGGATCCGGTTTCTCTGGCGCGACTGGAAGAACCAATGACCGCCCTTGCCCCGCTTACAGGCCTTGTGGTTATTGACGAAGTCCAGCGCCGACCGGAATTATTTCCTGTGTTGAGGGTGCTGGCCGACCGCCTGCCGCTGCCGGCACGCTTCCTTATCCTGGGAAGCGCCGCCCCCGAACTGCTGCGACAGTCATCCGAATCACTGGCCGGTCGAATGGAAATTGTCTCGATGTCCGGTTTTTCACTCGCTGAAGTGGGGATCGAACAACAATCATGCCACTGGCTTCGTGGAGGCTTCCCCTGTTCGTATCTGGCAACATCGGATCATGACAGCTTTGCCTGGCTCAAGAGTTTTACCCTTACCCTTGTCGAGCGGGATATCCCACAGCTCGGTGTCGGAATTCCCTCTGCCATGCTCATCCGTTTCTGGACCATGCTGGCCCATTGTCACGGTCAGATATGGAATGCCGCGCCTCCGGCACGTTCTCTCGGTGTCAGTGAACCAACGGTCAGACGCTACCTTGATCTGCTCGAAGGAGTGTTCATGGTGCGTCAGCTTCAGCCCTGGCATGCCAATTTGAAAAAACGACAGGTCAAGTCACCCAAGATATATTTCCGTGACACCGGGGTGTTGCACTACCTGCTCGGTATCCGCGGAGACCGTGAATTGCTGAATCATCCTGCCTGCGGTGCATCATGGGAAGGATATGCCATAGAGGAAGCGATACGGGTTGTTTCCCCTGACGAAGCATATTTCTGGGCCACTCACAATGGCGCGGAACTTGATCTGATGCTGGTGAAAAATGGGCTTCGCATCGGTGTCGAGTGCAAGCGCTCCGACGCCCCGCGCTTGACTCCATCCATGCGAACAGCCCTTTCGGACCTGGGACTCGACCGTTTGGTCGTGATTTATCCCGGAATTCGACGTTATTCCCTGGCCGAAGGAGTGGAAGTGTTACCTCTGGTTGAGCTTGCCGGCCTGCTGGAGTTATAAAATGTTATCGCTGAAAATATTTATTTAAGGAGTACCCGACATTATGCGCAGCACTTTTCTCCCATTTTCAACCCCCACCCTGGAGGACGCCGAAATCAACGAGGTGGTTGATTCGCTTCGTTCGGGCTGGATCACCACTGGCCCCAAGGTCAAGCGCTTCGAGGAGGCCTTCAAGGCCTATGTCGGCGCGCCCTATGCCGTGCCGCTCACATCGGCCACCGCCGGACTACACCTGACACTGCTGGCGCTGGGCATCAAGGAGGGGGACGAGATCATCACGACCCCCATGACCTTCGCCTCGACCGTCAGCATGATCATCCTCTGCGGCGGCACGCCGGTCCTGGCAGACATCGAGCCGGGCACGCTCAATATCGACGTCGAGCGGGTTCGCGAGAAGATCACCCCCGCCACCCGCGCGGTCATCCCGGTGCACTTCGCCGGCCAGTCCTGCGACATGGACCCGCTCTTCGCCATCGCCAAAGAGCACGGGTTGACCGTGATCGAGGACGCCGCCCACGCGGTCGGAACCGAGTACAAGGGGCAGCGCATCGGCTCGCTGGATTCGATCTCGATCTTCTCGTTCCACCCGAACAAGAACATCACCACCGGCGAGGGTGGCATGGTCTGCACCGCCGACGAGAACCTGGCCGAAGAGATCTCGCTGATGAAATTCCACGGCATGAACCGCGAGGCCTGGAAGCGTTTTGCCGCCAGCGGCACGCCCAACTACGACATCATGATGCCCGGTTTCAAATACAACATGATGGACATCCAGGCCGCCATCGGCATCCACCAGCTGCCCCGGCTGGACGGTTTCATCGACCGCCGAAAGGAGATCGCCGAGTTCTACAACCAAGAATTCGCCGACCTGCCCGAACTGGCCCTGCCCGCCTATGCGCCCTATCAACAGCGCCACGCCTGGCACCTCTACACCCCGCTGGTCAGGATTGAAAAGTTGAATATCGACCGCGACCGTTTCATGGAAGAGCTGAAGAAGCACAACATCGGCAGCGGCCTGCATTACAAGGCCATCCACCACCACGCCTGGTACCGCGAGCACATGCCGGTCGCAGACGAGGCCTTGCCCAACGCCAGCTACGCCTCGCAGAGGATACTGTCCCTGCCGCTCTTCCCCAAGATGACCGATGAGGATGCACGGGACGTGGTGGCGGCGGTCAAGGATGTGATTTGCGCCAATCGGCGCTGATTTAGTAGTAAATGGAAGCTTTGCCGATATTGCTGGATGAATTGTTCCGTTTGGGTGGATGAGCGGTTCACGCGCACGCGCGCGTGAACCGCTCAATATAGATTTGGTCGGAGGAAATATGACAGATTTGACAACCATTGGAGTCGCACTTAATGGGATAAAGGCTGCAGTTGACATTGCGAAAGCCATGAAGAACGCAGACGTGTCTCTCGAAAAAGCCGAAATGAAATACAAGCTGGCTGAGCTTATTGAAGCCCTAGCAGATGCGAAAATGAATGTTGCTGAGGTCAGAGATATACTTCAAGAAAAAGATGCAGAGATAAAGAAGCTTCAAGATGCCTTAGAAATGAATGGGAAAGTAATTCGTAAAGGAAACTACTATGTCCTTGAAGATGACCCCGATGGCGAAAGGAATAAATATTGTTTGACATGCTGGGACTACGACAAGAAATTAGTCAGCTTGCTACTTGGCAACGGAACCATTAAATGCAGTATATGTATGTCACGGAAAAAGTAGCAAGATTAACCCTACCAAGGAGCCCACCGTGAAGGGTCAAGTTTCAACTCTTGACATCAGCTGGGTAAACAAGGGCAGTGCGTCATAAATTGAGAACTGACACAACGCAGCTTGCTTGAAGGAGCATCAAAATGAAATCCGCAGAGCGTGGCAACAACATTTTCCCAGCTGAAGTTACTAATATTTCGTGCAATGGAATCTGGATGCTGATTGATGATCAAGAAGTGTTTCTTGCATTTGAGCATTTCCCATGGTTTCAGGAAGCATCAATAAAGAAAATCCTGAATGTCGAAATGCCTTCAAAAAACCATCTTTACTGGCCTGAACTGGATATTGATCTGGATGTAAACAGCATTCTCTATCCAGAAAACTATCCTCTTGTAAGTCAGCATCAAATCGAACGGTAAAACTAATCCA